>DAOOQH010000118.1:0-10195 GCA_035388625.1 Chitinophagaceae bacterium
GGTGGAAACTATATTCAAAAGATATTAAAAAATAAAGACTCAAAAATAATTGTAATTATTACACTTTTAGGTTTAGCATCTACGTCTGCAATTGCACAAACAACACAAGAAGCATCAAAAATAAATTCTTTTAGTAATTGGGATGTTTATCTCTTTATAACTGTAATCATTCTTCTATTTGTAGTTGTTTTGACATTGGTGAAGACCCTATTTATTTTAATGGGCATTAAGAAAATTGAACAAGCTCAAAAAGCCGACGGCTCGAGTAAAGTGGTTACATGGTTTCAGAAATTTAATGAAACAGTTCCTATCGAAGATGAAGCAAGTTTGGATATGTCGCACGATTATGATGGCATTCGCGAATTAGATAATAAAATTCCATCATGGTGGACTTGGACCTTTATCTCAACCATTCTATTTGGTATCATTTACCTTTATCGAATGTTTGGAACAGAAACACTTCCAAATCAATTTGAAGAATTAGCACAAGCCAACTTAATTGCTGCAGAAGAAAAAACTGCTTATCTTAAAAAAGGAGCAAACAATGTTGATGAAAATACCGTGAAATTATTAAGTGCTGCCGAAATGGGAGATGCAGCTTCACTTTATGCAAAAAACTGTATTGCATGTCATGGAGATAAAGGACAAGGTGGTGTTGGACCAAATTTAACCGACGATTATTGGATCCATAAAGGTGGAATCAAAGACATCTTTTATTCATTAAAATATGGTTGGGCCGAGAAAGGAATGAAGAGTTGGAAAGAAGATTTTTCACCAATGCAAATTGCTCAACTATCGAGTTATGTAAAATCACTACATGGTACAAATCCTCCAGGAGGAAAAGAAAAGCAAGGAGAACTATATACTGAAGACGCTGCTGCACCAGCTGATTCTACACAAGCTATACCAGCAGCAGATTCCAGTGCAATAAAAAAATAAACATGGCAATAGACCCGCAAAACACCCAAACCGAAGACAAGTTTAGAGATAATATTTCAACGGTAGACACAAAAGGAAAAAGGAAATGGATGTATGTTTTTCAACCAAAGGGTAAACTATACAACTTAAGAACCTATTTTAGTATATTTTATTTAGTGCTTTTATTTGGATTACCATTTCTTAAATATAATGGTAACCCGATGTTCCTTTTCAATATAACAAAATCGAAATTCATTTTCTTCGGTCAAGTGTTTTTACCACAAGATTTTGTTTTGTTTGGAATTGGGATGCTCGTATTTCTTTTATTTATTGTTGTTTTCACCTTGATATTCGGACGTGTATTTTGTGGCTGGGCCTGCCCTCAAACCATATTTCTCGAAATGGTTTTTAGAAAAATTGAGTATTGGATTGAAGGACCGGCTAACAAACAACAAATTGCAGATTCGAAAGCTTGGACATCAGAAATGTATGTACGTAAAACCATCAAACATATCATCTTCTTCTTAATTTCGTTCTTAATTGCCAATACTTTTCTATCTTATATTATTGGTGTTGATGAATTATTGAAAATTATTAAAGAACCAATTTCAAGTCATGTCGTTGGATTTACAATGATTCTTATTTTCACCGTTTTATTTTATGCCGTTTTTGCATTTGTGCGAGAAATTAGTTGCATAGTAATTTGTCCTTATGGAAGATTACAAGGTGTATTATTAGATAAAAATTCAATCGTTGTTATCTACAATTATCTAAGAGGTGAACCACGAACAAAAAAGAGAAAGGAAACAGAGGAGAAAATCGGAGATTGTATTGATTGCGGCATGTGTGTAAATGTTTGTCCAACTGGTATCGATATCAGAAACGGCACTCAACTCGAATGTGTCAACTGCACTGCATGTATTGATGCTTGTAATATGATGATGAAAAATGTTGGACTTGAACCTAATTTGATCAAATATGGTAGTGAAAATGATGTGGCATCTGGCATTAAACCAAAACTGACTTATAGAATTAAAGCTTATAGTGTAGTCTTGGTAATATTACTTAGCATTTTAGTAGGATTACTTGTAACAAGAGACATGTTTGACTCAACTGTTTTGCGAGTGGCTGGACAAATTTTACAAGAAAATAAAGACAGTACTATAAGCAATTTATACAAAATAAAAATTGTAAGCAAAAGTGGATATACTGAACCTTATCATTTAGAGATTGATAGCAAAGATGCTCGCATTGAATATGTAGGAAAGAAATTAGATTCACTTAAATCGGGTGTAGAAAGCGAAGAAACTTTCTTTATTAAAGTGCCAGTTGAACATATCACCAAACGGAAAGAGAATTTGAAAATACTAGTAAAATCAGGAGACAAAATTATTCAAACTAAAAAAATTACCTTTATTGGTGAATACTAATTATGAAAAAAATACTTCATGCCGGAAATATTGTTTTAGTTGGATTTGGTGCAATGATACTTTTTATGAGTTATCTCGTTTTTCAATGCACACAAAATCCATCAGTAATGGTGAGTAAAAATTATTATGAGCAGGAATTAAAATATCAAGATATTATTGATGCTAGTGCGAATGCAGATTTTCATAAAGATTCACTCACCATGAATAAGCAAAATGGTGAAGTCATATTTCAAATTCCTAATTCAATTAATAAAGATATGAAGAGTGCCTCACTGCAATTATATAATCGTGCAGATGACAAAAAAGATCGCAAAATTGAGCTTACTAAAAATAAACAAGGATTGTATTCTGTTAATACAACCGAATGGGGACAAGGCAATTACCAACTTAAATTATCTATTCAAACAGACACAAAACAGTATTATAAAGAATTCAATTATTAGTTTATGATCCCAATAATTTTATCGGCGTTTGCTTTGGGTATTTTAGGAAGCTTACATTGTATAGGAATGTGTGGACCTTTGGTGATGAGCATGCCATTTCAAAAAGCACGAGGAGGTAAAATAGTAATTGCTAGTATTCTCTATCATATTGGTAAAGCAATAACCTACGCATTATTTGGGTTATTAGCTGGAACCATTGGCAAAGGATTTGTGTTTTTTAAATGGCAACAATCGCTATCCATTTTGGCAGGCGTCATTTTATTATTGATTACATTTCTTCCTTATCTTAAAAACAAAATCCATCTAGCGAAACCAATTCAAGAGGGTTTCAATAAATTATTTGCTTTAACTGCTAATCAAACAGGATTAAAATATTTTTTAGCATTTGGCTTTTTAAATGGTTTTCTGCCATGTGGCTTAGTCTATACTGCTTTAGCAGGAGCATCTGTTACAGCAACCCCACTCTATGGTATGTTGTTCATGTTATTTTTTGGATTAGGCACCATTCCTTCATTAACATCCATTATTCTATTTCAAAATAAATTGGGAACTAGGGCACGCAAGTATTTGTTTAGAAGTTCATACTATATTTCAATCATCATCGGTGTATTACTTATTTTACGTGGATTTAATTTGGGTATCCCTTATATAAGCCCACATATCAATCAAGAGACTAAAGAAATGGATTGTTGCCACAAAAAGCATTAATCTAAGAATTATTTATTCATTCATAAAGTCTGAATCTTATCTTGCGCCAAATCTAGTTTAGTGAATAAAATGTCGTTTACAATTATAATCTTCTTTTGGTTTATTTCATTTTCATGTCAAACAAAAGAGGATCAACCAAAATCTGAGGTTGCAGAGATCAATTACCAAGAATTGGTTGATCAAGTAAAAGAAGACAGTCAGTTGAGCATCTCTGATTCAGCAAATTTTTTGGATAAAAATATTTACGACCCTTCACGAGATAGTATGGGCATGTACTTTGATTCGCTAGAACATATTTATACTAAAGATAGCGCCATGGTGAAGCAATCAGGTATCAATGATTCAGGAGAATTAAATAAATCAATGCGACCAAATGAGATTTCGAATGCGAGCGATTCATTTTCAAACAATATCAAAAAAATAAATATCGAAGAGATTCGTGCTTTGAAATACAATCTTGATCAACTTCATAAAAGAGATACAAATAATTCAAATGGAGCAAAATCATGTAAACAAATTGATTGTCGAATTTGGGCACGAATAAATAAAACTAATCAGCAGCTTTATTTATACATAGATGGCAAAATGGTAGATTCATTCAAAACCTCCACAGGTGATAAAAAACATGAAACCCCTACAATGGACAGAAGGCCATCTGGACCATCCTTTCAGAAATATACTTCAAAGAAATTTCCAGGAGGAAATTATAATGGCTTGGGTAATATGCCCTATGTTGTTTTTATTAGAGGTGGATATGCTATACATGGAACTACGAAAGGCAATATACCTAAACTAGGTAAAAAAGCTTCTCATGGCTGTATCCGTTTACATCCAAACAATGCTAAAATATTTTTTGAATTAGTTAAACAAGTTGGATTAGAAAATACTTGGATTACTATTGAAGATTAAGCTAAAAAATTGAACTTGTCTATTTAGATTTTAATGATAATCCAAAATCTAAACCAAACCATAAAAGAGATTGCTTCCCCGAAGAAAAGTCGGGACAGGCCTTTGTCACAAGGACGGTACTAACCTATAAGTGCACGTCCATGCGAGGAGGAACAACGAAGAAATCTCAATGAATTGTTCAAACTCAGACTGCTTCGTGCCTCGCAGTGACGGCACTAACCTAAAAGTGCACGTCTTTGCGAGGAGGAACGACGAAGTAATCTTAATGAATTGTTCAAACTTAGACTGCTTCGTACCTAGCAATGAAACGCTTAAACATGAACGCCGTCATTGCGAGGCTCTGCGAAGCAATCTAATTAAAGAGTATAATCAAATTAACCTTAGTGTAATTTTGCGGATAAGCATTTAGATTTTTTAAGAATAAATTTCATATTTCTATCCGCTTGACATTCTTATTAGTTTGATTATCAAAATCAAAATTCTCTCTATTCAAAAGATTATATTTGCACGACTTAAAAAATAAAAAATTAATTTAATTTATGCAAAAGACTTGTGCAATAATTGGAGCAGGACCAGCAGGCATGGCAAGTGCAATTCGAATGGCAAACAAAGGATATCAAGTTACAGTATTTGAAGCGAATCAACAAGCAGGTGGTAAACTTACACAAAGTGAGGAGAAAGGCTATCGTTTCGATATGGGACCATCTGTATTTACGATGCCAAGCTTAGTTGATGAATTATTTATTGAATCAGGAAAAAACCCAAGAGATTACTATAACTATCTTTCGTTAGATCCTGTGTATCGCTATTTTTATGAAGATGGCACACGCATCGTTGCCTACAAATCACCCTCTAAATTTGCTGACGAAATTGCGGAAAAGACAACTGAAAATAAACAAACGGTTTTGCATTTTTTAAAAAACGTTGAGCGGAATTACAGATTGACTGCTGAAATATTTTTATATCATTCATTGCATAAAGCGCGTAATTTTTTTACATGGCGTGTTGCAAAGGGATTGTTGAATTTTGGCAAATTAGGTGCCTTCAAAACCATGAATCAAGAAAATGAACAAGCTTTTAAAGACCCGCGGGTAGTTCAATTATTCAATCGATATGCAACGTATAACGGTTCAAGCCCATATGAAGCACCCGCAACTTTAAATGTGATTCCGCATTTAGAAATAAATTTAGGCGCCTTTATTCCTGCAGGAGGCATGTATTCAATCACTAAAGCCTTGGTTGCCCTAGGTAACGATTTAAGTGTAAACTATCAGTATAATTCAAAAGTGACTGAAATAATAATCGAAAGCAAAAAGGCAAAGGGTGTAAAAGTAAATGGCGAAATACATCATTTTGATTGTGTGGTTAGTAATATGGATGTGTATAATACGTACAAATATCTTTTACCAAATATTAGTAAACCACTAAAAACACTTAACCAACCAAAATCAAGTTCGGCTATTATTTTTTATTGGGGTATTAAAAAATCATTTTCAGAATTAGGTCTACATAATATCTTTTTTTCTAATCAGTATGAAGCAGAATTTGATAGCATCTTTCATCAAAAAAAGCCATTTTCAGATCCAACTATTTATGTAAATATCTCCTCTAAAAAAAATGAGGATGATGCCCCAGAAGGTTGCGAAAATTGGTTTACCATGATTAATGCACCGCATAATGATGGACAAACAAATTGGGATGAAATGATTGCTCAAACAAAAGAAGCGGTGATTGAAAAAATTAATCGAAACTTAAAAACTGATATCCGCCCATTCATTGAAGTTGAAATGATTTGGGAACCTCGTAAAATTGAACAAATAACATCTAGTGCATTTGGTGCTATTTATGGTAATAGCTCAAATAATAAATTTGCTGCTTTTCTTAGACATGCCAATTTTTCATCTGAAATAAAAGACTTATACTTTTGCGGAGGTAGTGTGCATCCTGGACCAAGTATTCCGTTATGCATGCTTTCAGCCAAAATCATGAGTGATTGTGTGGTTTAATAATTTGTATTCTTAGATATATATTGTTAGGCTTAGTAACAAGCGGGACGCTTACACATTCAGAGAAACGCCGATTAAAAATTCATTGTAAGGCTATTTGGAGAACGTGAGCCAGTAAAGTTTTGCGTCAAAACTTGTTTATTCATTTATCAGTACTAAAACTTCTAATATTGTATGGTACAATGAAACGCTTAGAAGATGCCGAGCTATAATTTCTTTTAAGTTAGAAATGAATTACATTTGAAGATCTAAACAAATGATATGAGAAATTGTTTCATGATTATTTCGATTGTTTTTTGTCATTTTATATTGACATCTTGTAAAAAAGAAGATAAGACAAAACACCTTTCAGAAAATATATATGTTGCTGGATTTGAGTCTAATGGGGTTAAATATCTTTCACATTATTGGAAAAATGGGGTTGGTATTAATATCAATTGTGATGATTTGTCTATTATACGTTCAATAGCTGTCGAAAATCAAGATGTATATTTAGGAGGTGAAATATACAATGGCTCGACCCGCGTTGCCGCTTATTGGAAAAATGGAACTTCTTTTATATTAGGCGACGGAACCAGCGATGCATATGTAACTTCAATTAGTATCGTTAACAACGATATATATGTTGCTGGTACCGAAGTGAATGGAACAAAATATAAAGCTGTTTATTGGAAGAACGGGATCGCTAAATATCTAGGCAACTCAAGCCAAAATTTCGCAGCTTCAAAAATTATTCTTAATGAGAAAGATATATATGTGATTGGAGCGGAGATAATTGGTGCAGATCATAGAGCTGTTTATTGGAAAAATGATTCCTTGATATACCTGACGGATGGAACTGATGATGCGGTAGCAGAAGCAATTTATGTTTCAGGAAACGATATTTATATTTGTGGTTATGAAATGAATGGCACAAAAAGTATTGCAAAATATTGGAAAAATGGAGTTCCAATTGACCTTAGTGATGGTAGTAAGAATGAGAAAGCTGTTGGAATTACAGTTGTTAATGGGGATATTTATGTAGCAGGAATGACATTAGATTATACTCCAACTTATACAATAGCGAAATATTGGAAAAATGGGGTTGCATTTAACTTAAACGATGGCTCTTTATCTGCACATACTGTTTCAATGAAATCTCACAATTCTGATGTATATATTGTTGGCTATGAATGGATAGATCATGTTAATAGAGTTGCTAAGTACTGGAAAAATGGTATAGAGGTTAAGCTAAACGATGGGACAAACGACGCAATTGCCCTTGATATAGTTATTACAGATTGACGTCATTCACAACGAATTAAGCTATTAAGATTAAGTATATAATTTATATTTTCGAATTTTATACGTCAAGTTAGCTAGAATTTATTTTTAGCGAGGTCATTGTTTTATTTAAATATAAGTTCAAATTACCTTAAGACCACGTCATGCATAATGCTTCTATCACTACGGAAAATTACAAGGGCTGATCTAATTATTGTTTATGGGATTTTTAATTCTTTAACTGAACAGATTATTTTTAACTTCTTTTGCAATCACAAGACGTTTTAACGATTATTAAAGTTCAACAGATAATTGTAATGTAAAATTTCGTGGCGCTCCTAATATAGCTGGGCGTTCGGCATAAACAGTGTTTAAAACATTTTTTATTATTAATGACGATCTCACTTCTTTTGTAAATTGATAGGCTAATCTAATATCCCAAATAAAAGTGCCCTTATTATATTTTTTTCTAAATTCTTGAATGGTGGTTGGCAATCCTGTGCCTAATTCAAAAATCACTCCGAATGGATTTTCTTCAGGTTTTGAATTCTCAAACACTTCATCAATATTTTGCATAAATGAATTGTATAAAACGGTTGTTCCAAGAGAAATTTTCCGCCATGAATTTTCAATATCAAATTTTACACTATGTCGATAACGATATTTAAGCGTATTTGAAGGTCCACTAATATTTGCTACTATGGCTGAATCTGGTCGCAATAATGTTGGATTCATATAAGTATATCCCAATATAAATTTCGAATTCATATGCCACATTTTCCCTTGTCCCATAACTGAAAGATCGAGACCGTTAATTCTGGTTTCGCCCACATTAATGGATTTAAATCCAAGATAATCTTGTGGATTATTGACTTGTCCTAAAGCTGAATCCTTTGGCAAAAACAATCCAAAATTAAATTCCATCATATCAGCGTATTCGGTCCAAAATGCAGCTAAATCAATAAACCCGAGCCATGATCCAATTTTATATCCTTGTTTTATGCCAATCTCACTACTCCATCCTGTTTCAGATTTCAATCCAGGATTTGGAAATACTTGTGATGCACCAAATGTTGTGCTCACAAAACGTTCGGCAATTGAAGGATAGCGATAACCTTGGCCATAAGATGCTCTCAAAAAAGTTGCTTTATCTAACTCATAATTGACACCCGCTCTAAAGACAGGTTTCTTTTCAAGTGTATATTGATCCACTTGATTCACTTCATAACGCGCACCAATAGATGTCCATAATTTATTAATTTTCTTTTCGAGTTGAACATAAGGCGCCAAATTAAAAACAGTATGATTGCCATACAACTCACCTATAACATTACTATAGCTTCCCATTAAACCTGCCACCACATTCACATTTTTCAAAATAATATTTTCGCTATTTAAAGATTTTTGAAATTGGTATTCGCCAAAGTATGTATCTGCTTTGGATGATTGTTGCTTTTCAGGAATATCATTTTTACTTCTAAACCAACGAGTGCGTAATGTATGTTTGGTTCCAGATTTAGTTGTATAAATAAGATATGGATCAACATTCATTCGTTGACCTTGATTTTTATTGACAGTGGTTGAAGAATCATCTAAACCACCAAATGGCTGATAGTATTTTGTTCCATTAATACTGTCGGGTTGCCAAAAAAAGAAGGTTTGACTTTTATTGATTTGAACATTTGAATTAACACCGTAACTTAAACCTTCAATCTTTTTTGAACGATAGCGCAAATTCAAATTGACACGTCCTCGTCTTGTAAGATCACCTTGCAGATAGGAATCTTCGCTAAACCAAGCAGATCCTAAAACCATATCGAGTTGACCAAATTTTTGAGCATGCATAAAATAGCCACCTTGAAAACCAGGTTGTTGTTTGCCCCACCATTTCCATGATTTATCTTTCGGGTTACCGAACATGCCATTATAAAGCATAGCTTTTGTTTTCGGTTTGTTTTTAGCAAATCCGGTTCTAAAATTAATCACGCCATTTAATGCAGAAGAACCATATAATGCAGAAGAAGCTCCTTTAAGTATTTCAATTTGTTCGCAATTTTCTAATGGCAAAAAATCCCATTTTGCATCACCAGCATCTGCAGTCAGCATGGGCATATCATCAACCAAAACCAGTACCCTACTGCCAGCTCCGTAACTCCAACCAGATCCTCCACGTATATTTACTTGATTTTCTACAACATCCACACCAGGAACCCTTTGCAAGGCTTCATCCATTGAATTATTGGCCGTATTCATAATTTGAGCCGGCTTAATCACCTCGATGGAGACAATTTCTTCGGCAGCTCTTTTTTCAAAACGACTTCCGCTCACTGTAACTATTTTCAATTCTTCAGTTTTAGAGACTAAATTTATATCTAAAACTTTTTGTTCATTTTCATTGATATCTATATCAATCATGAGTTCTTTATAACCTGTATAGGTAAATTTAATTAGATGATGACCGGCATTTAATTTCAAAAAATACTCGCCATTCAAATTAGATCTTGAAAAAGATTTTGTG
>DAOOQH010000119.1:0-10108 GCA_035388625.1 Chitinophagaceae bacterium
AACTATTTAAGGATGGTATCAATATCGTTCAATTTTTTGGCCATGCGTCATCCTCCACACTTGATTATAATTTAGACAATCCTGAATTGATGACAAATTATCAACGCTACCCAGTATTTATCGCCAATGGCTGTGGTGTTGGAAATGTATTTATTTTAAATAGTCAGCGCACCTTAGGTGAAAAATTTGTACTCTCCCCAGTAGGTGGTAGTATTGCTTTTATAGCAAGTGACAATACTGGTCTTTCAGACAAATTGGGTACATATACCGATTCATTATATAAACAATTTGGCATTACCTCTTATGGAAAAAATATTGGAACGCAAATATTGAAAAATATTGCAAGCTTAAACTTGTCGATTGATCCATTATTAAGACAACATGCCGAGCAAATTATTTTAAATGGAGATCCTGCAACCAGTATGCATCATTTTAGCAAACCCGATTATGCGGTTGAAGCTAAAAGTATAACCTTAGAGCCACTCAACTTGACTACTAATTTAGATAGCTTTGATGTAAATATTGTTGTTTACAATTTAGGACAATATAAAAAAGATTCAGTAAGCATCTATGTAAAACGCACTTTACCCAATGGAATAGAAAATACAATTTTGCTTAAAAATTACCCTGGCATTGCATATAGTGACACACTACATTTGAGAATACCAGTACAAGGCAATCTTGCTATTGGTGATAATTCAATTGATATCATTCTCGATCAAGAAGGATTTATTGATGAAGTATCGGAATCAAATAATACTTACAAAAAAGTATTTGCTATTTATAATGATGACTTAGTGCCTGTTTACCCCTACGATTTTGGTATAGTAGGCACTCAGGGAGTAACGCTCAAAGGCTCTACATTAAATCCGTTTGCACCATTAGCTACCTATTTATTTCAAATAGATACTACTGAAAAATTTAATAGTCCATTATTTACTTCAACATCAATTACTGAAAAAGGTGGTGTTATTAAATGGCAACCAAGTATTACGCTTCGCGATAGTACTGTTTATTATTGGAGAACTGCAATGGATATCTCACCTACAAATCCAACGCATAAATGGTCGTATAGTTCATTTATTTATTTAGATGGAAGTGCACCGGGCTGGAACCAAAGTCATTATTTTCAATTTCAAAAAAACAGATTTACAGATATTAATTTAGATTCAACAGATAGGAGATTTAGTTTTTATGGTGTGAATAAAAAACTACTTGTTCAAAATGTATGTCTCTACTCACCCGCCCCCTATTATTATTCATGGCCTGATTATCGTGTAAAATTAAACGGATCTACTTTATATACCGATGGTTGCGATCCACCGCCAGGATATTCAAGTTTACAATTTATGGTGATTGATACCCTTTCAGGCACACCTTGGATAAACACCCCCGTGGGTACCGAGGGTCGATTTGGAAGTTATAAACCCTGCCGAGTAGGAACAAGCCCGAACTATGTAGATCCATTTTTTGAATTCAATTTTTCAAACACATCATGGCGTAAAAAAATAATGGATTTTCTTGATTCGATTCCAACAGGTTACTATATCATGATGCAGCCTCGTTTGTGCACTGGCACTGCATGTGGAAGTGTAAATAAAGCATTTGTAAGTAGTTGGAAAGCGGATACTACCTTATATGGTTCGAGTAATTCGTTGTATCATAAAATTTACAATTTAGGTTTCACTAAAATAGATTCATTTTATAAAAACCGACCAATGATATTTTTTGGCAAGAAGAATGTACTTTCTTCTGTACAACAAGAAGTGGAGGCAGATAGCACAAAAATTTTAGCGAAAGAATTTTCATTCACAACCTATTTATTTGAAGGTGAAATCGGCACAAGCAGAATTGGTCCATCAAAAAAATGGGATATGTTTAAACGTCGAGGTACTTCTTTAGATGCAGGTATAGGTGATTCAGTGATGGTGGATATATACGGAATGGATTTAAATAATGTTGAAACATTCATTACCAGCGTTCAAGGTGATACTTCGTTAGCATTTATTGATGCTAAAACTTATCCTTATTTACGTTTTGTAATGAAAAATAGAGATAATAATTTTTCAACGCCTGAACAATTAAAAAATTGGAGAATATTATATCAACTTGTTCCTGAAGCGGCATTAAATCCAAATCGACATTTTGTATTTACAGATTCAGTTAAACAAGGACAAACCTCTCGTTTTGAAGTTGCCGTTGAAAACTTAACCGAATTACCATTAGATAGTATGCTCATTCATTTTGATATGATTGACAAAAACAAGGTACGTAAAACATTGGCGGCAAAGAGATATTCAACCATTAGTGCTTATGACACCATTCATGTTGCGATGGATATTAATTCAAGAGAGTTTCCAGACAATAATATTTTTGCTGTTGAAGCGAATCCGAATAACGACCAGATTGAGCAATATCATCCCAACAATATTGGCTTTTTAAATTATTATGTAGCGCCTGATAAGCAAAATCCATTAATTGATGTAACTTTTGATGGCGTACATATTATGGATAAGGATATAGTTTCTTCAAAACCTAATATCAGTATTTTATTAAGAGATGAAAATCCGTATTTACCATTAGATGATACATTAATGGCCGATGTGTTTATGCGTTATCCTGGTGATAATCCAACTGCAGAGACACGCATTCCGTTTGATGGCAATATTTTAAAATTTTATCCTGCAGATCTAACGGATGGCAAATCAAAAAATATTGCTCGAATTGAATTTAGACCCACCTTTTTAGTAGATGGCAACGATTATATTTTAACAGTAAAAGGAAAAGACAAGTCGGGTAATTTATCATCCATTAATTCATATAAAGTTGGATTTGAGGTAGTCAATAAACCCGCGATTTCTTCCGTTGTAAATTATCCTAATCCATTTACAACTTCCACACAATTTGTATTTACAATTACAGGATCTGAAATACCATCTAATTTAAAAATTCAAATTCTTTCACAGACGGGTAAAATTGTAAAAGAAATTCTAAAGTCTGATTTAGGTCCTTTACATATCGGCACAAATATTACAGAGTATAAATGGAAAGGTGATGACCAATATGGACAACCTTTAGGCAATGGTGTTTATTTATATCGAGTGATATCAAATTTAAATGGCGAAAAAATGGATCATTATAAAAAGAGTGAATCTCAAAACGCCGACAAATGGATTGAAAAAGGATTTGGTAAATTATATATTATGCGTTAGTTTGGTTACAATTTGATTTTTGATAATTCATTTTTTAAGCATTTTATATATCAAAGAATTTACTTTTTCGATATGAAGATAGTTCTGTTCAATCGGTGAAAAATTTTTAAAAAACCGATCTATATTGGGCAACATACTCCCTTCAAAATCAAAAGTCTTTTTTCCTAAATTTATGCTGACTTGTATGGCGTGCCACATTAACTGACTCATTGCACCACTTCCATAAAACTTGGCATCGGTACCTCCTGCTAAATAATAGGCTGTATTTTCATCATAAGCAAGCCATAACGATGCATGCTGATTTTTATCTTCATCTTCAATAAAAAAAAGCTGACCACATTTATTTTGTTTTGTGCATTCCCAATAAGATGTATAAACAGATAATGGGATTTTAGCTTCTTGATTTTGTTTAATAAAAGTCTTCTTGTGTAATTCGTAAAATTTTTCAATATCATCACTTTCATAAATTGAAAGCGAACGTTCAGCCTTTTTAATCTGACGTTTTAAGGCAGGTTTAAAATTTGAATAAAGATGATCTTGATCTAAAAGATTTAAAAGATTGGTTCTCTTATTTGAAACTTGATATTGGTGAAATTTCAGATCGATATCAATACATAATGACAAATCAAGTTCAATCACATCCGCTTTTGGAATTTGACTCATGAGATCTTCAATCAATTTTGATTTCATGTCCTTTTTTATATTCTCCTCACAAAAAAACAATCCTGTATAGGGTGTTAAATGCGGATTTCGAATAAAGGTAAAAGTTAATTTCCGTTCAAGATGATATACCCAAAATGCTGAATACCCATCTATATTTGAATATAAAACATCCCATTCATGAGCACAAGAATCTAACCAATAAGGTTGAAAACATAATGGCATCTCATGTGATTTACAAAACTCAAGATATTTATTCTTCGGTGTCAATTAAATTTTAATGCTTTGGTAGGTGAAATTGTTTTTACAATTAAAGACGGAATGAGTAACAAAAGTGAACAAATAATAAACGCAATTAAATTGATTGAAAGTACAATGTTCGGATCTAAATAGATAGGTACAGTTTTTACATAGTATGTGGCTTCATTCAAACGTAAGAAACCAAATTTTTGTTGCGCCAAACACAAGGAGATCCCTAATATCGTTCCGAATAATAATCCAATGCTTAGTATGTAAATACTTGAAAAAATAAATATCTTTTGAATTTGAAAATTTCGCATTCCAATTGATTTTAACACGCCAACCATTTGTGTGCGTTCGATCACCAAAATTAGTAAAGCCGTTACCATATTGATTATCGCGATGATAAGCATAATCAGAATAATAATTTGTTCATTCATTTTCATCATCCCTAGCCATGAAAATACATTTTCAAATCGCTGATCAATTAAATAAGTTTGCAAGGGGGCTTGAATATAATGTTCGAATATATCTGATTCTACTGCAGCTCTTTGAGTTTTATCTTTTATATACACTTCATAGCCATGAATACTATTTTCGTTTTTTTGATTGATATGGTTTATCAATTTCGCATCACAAACAGCAAAATTATCGTCATAATCTTCCAGTCCAGTTTTATAAATACCAACAATTTTAATTTTTCTAGCCCTTGGTTGTAATTCATTTTTAATTAAAAAATACAAAATGGGAGCATCACCTATTTTTAAACCCAGTTTAGATGAGGTAGATTTTGAGATAAGAATTTCATTCGAATAAGTTGTATCTGAGAAACGAATGGGTTGACCTTCTATTAAATAATTTTCAATTGATTGTTTAGTTGCTCTACCATCAATTCCTTTAAGTAATAAGCCTTCTATATCAATTTTAGTTTTTAAAATAGCTGATTGAATATTGTACGAATTGATAGATTGTACACTGGGTATTTTTTCAATTTTTGCAACGAATGAAGAATCATAGTCAATCATCTCTTCACTGTTAATATTATTCGGATCAGGTAAAAAGGTTGTGATATGAATATGCCCCCAGCAATCATAAAATTTATTTTGAATCACCTCTTGATAACCTCTTGTAATAGCTGAACCAATTATCATAACCGCCACACTTAAGGTAACCGCTAAAATGGCAAGTCGAATAATGAAACGAGAAAATGTTTTCTTTTCATTCAATGCAAGTCGACGAGCAATATAAAATGAGGTATTCATATTTTAGAACCGCTAATATACTACATAGTGATTTCATGCAAACACAAATGAATTCTTTCAAGTTCTAGTTATCGAGTTAGATTCATGTTTTAATCAAAACAGCCTTAATTGACCAGGTTTAATTCGTATAAAATCTTGCAGATTATATTCAAACGCCTCTTCATTAAGATGAAATTGCTTCGCATATAATTTAAATTGCTTTTCAATCATCTCAGCCAAATTGCCCTCCCCTTTCATTCTTGTTATAAAACGACTATCGTTCACTTGTCCACCATGAGTATCCGAAATCATATTCATAACTTTTTGCACCCTATCAGGAAAATTCAATATAAGCCAATTCTTGAAAATGGGCCCTATTGCGCCATTCAATCGAACCATGGTATAGCCCGCACTTTTAGCACCTGCCAGAGAGGCTCTTCGTAATACCTCAAACATATGGGTATCATTAATACCTGGAATAATGGGCGCATTCATTACACCCGTATGAATACCATGTTTTGAAAGAGTTTCAATAATTTTAATTCTATCTGTATACTTTGATGTTCGCGGTTCAAGTTTACGTCGTAAATCCTCATCCATAGAAGTAATTGAGGTAAAAACTGACACTAATTTATATTTATTTAGTTCTTGCAAAATATCTAAATCACGAAGTACCAATGCATTTTTTGTTATAATGCCCACTGGATTTCGATGCTCTAAACATACCTCTAATAATTTTCTTGTGATTTCTAATTTTCTTTCAATTGGTTGATAACAATCAGTATTCCCTGAAATTGAAATCGGCAATGGGTTCCACTTGCGACTACTAAATAATTCACGCAATAATTCTGGGGCACGCCTTTTGATTACAATTTTACTTTCGAAATCGGTACCCGCACTAAAGCCCCAATACTCATGTGAGTTTCTTGCATAACAATACACACAACCATGTTCACAACCTTGGTATGGATTGAGTGAATAAGATAAGGGAATATCTGGACTCGTTATTTTATTCAGTATGGTTTTCCCATTCTCTTGAAAATAAACGGTATTCAATTTTTCTTTTTCCCAGTCGTCAATTGCTTCAGGATGTTCCATTGCATAAGACTCAATGGCAAATTTATTTGAAGGATTTGTTTGAGCGCCCCTACCTTTTATATAATCATTTGTTTGAGTAAGCATACTGTAAATGTATTATCTGAGTTACGCAAGGAGTTTACGTAGTCTTCTGAGAATTTGTGAATTACTTCAAATATTTGTCTCGACTTGAACAAGTTCTATAATCTCCCAACATTATGAATAGAAATAATTAATTGAAATATTTTAGATATCATCTTATTAATCAAAGTCATCGTCTTGTTGAGGAGGTATTCTCCTGTATAACTTTGATAAAGCTAGGTACAAAATTTATTATATTCTTGCTCAAACTTTTAGCAAAGAGGACATCAAGCTTGTATTCAGACTTCAAACGGCTTACTGAATATCATAAACTAGGCTAAGACCTCCTTAAAGTTTAACATAATTAGATGGTAAGTTTGAAAAAAAAATTAGATATATTTGCCCAAATTCGAATTTTCTGAAAGGCTTTATCTCATATCTTCTCTTCATCATTATTACAATGGCATTTGCAATTGAATCAGCTTCAATTTTAATGAAGGTTTTAAAAAAAGATAATATAGTTTGCATTGATGATTACGAAACTGAGAAAAAAGAGAAAGAAATTGACGACACTAATAAAATGGATGAAGTTCTCTTTTGTGAACTTAACCAAAAAATAAATTTCAATCATTTCAAATTTAATCAGCTAAGACAAATTTCATTTCACAATCTGAATACAAATTTCTCAACATCAGATTTTAGTCTAGTGATCTACTCACCTCCAGAAATTGGCTAAACCTTTTTCTGCATTGCATGCAAATGCAATCCAATTTCTCTATTTCAATTAAAATTTTACACCTTTATTTAAGCAAAATATATTGTTTAAATTAAAACATTTTTTATGCAAAACAATAAAAATAGTTTCCTGTCTTTTAGTTATCTAAAAAATGATTTACCTTCAGGGCTTGTTGTCTTTCTGGTAGCCCTACCACTATGCTTAGGCATTTCTTTAGCATCTGGCGCACCATTTTTTAGCGGATTAATTTCAGGAATTATTGGAGGTGTGGTTATTGGCTCAATGAGTGGTTCAAAACTGAGCGTTAGTGGACCTGCGGCTGGCTTAGCCGCTTTAGTATTAGCAGCAATTACAAATATTGGCGCCTTTGATTTATTTCTTTGTGCAGTGTTGATAGCAGGTATCATACAAATTTTAATGGGACTTGGTCGACTAGGTGGCATCGCAAATTATTTCCCCTCAAGTGTAATTAAAGGTATGCTAACAAGTATTGGTATATTAATCATTGCTAAGCAAATTCCTCATGCTGTTGGTTATGATAGAGATGAAAAAGGAAACTTAACGGAGCTTTTTCCTTTTGGAAATGAAGATTGGCATGAACTGATTCAGCCTCTACAACATATCGATATTGGGGTTTTTGCTATATGTATCATTTCAATTCTGATCATGTTGCTTTGGGATAGACCATTTATTAAAAATAGAGTAAAGTTTATTCCTGGCGCATTAGTTGCAGTTGTTTTGTCAATTTTAATCAATGAAATTTTAAAAGCCTCTAACAGTAGTTTAATTGTTGGCACAGATC
Organism: Chitinophagaceae bacterium; assembly: GCA_035388625.1. Taxonomy (GTDB): domain Bacteria; phylum Bacteroidota; class Bacteroidia; order Chitinophagales; family Chitinophagaceae; genus OLB11. The sequence goes on from DAOOQH010000119.1 coordinate 8,050, forward strand.
ATTTAGTACAAATAAAGGCGGCAAGCAGTCCTGCTGAATTTCTTAGTTTTTTTACTCTACCCGATTTCCATGGCTTTACCAATAGTAAAGTAATTATTACTGGTATCATGATTGCCATCATTGCATCGTTAGAAACCTTACTGAGTATTGAGGCTGTTGACAATTTAGATCCTGAAAGAAATGTTACAAATACAAATAGAGAATTATTTGCGCAAGGTATAGGAAATATGGTAGCTGGCTTAATTGGGGGCTTACCTATTACAAGTGTAATTGTAAGAAGCAGTGCGAATTTACATGCAGGTGCAAAAACAAAATTATCAGCCATTTTTCATGGTTTACTTTTATTAGTTTGTGTTGTTAGTATTCCCAAATTATTAAACTTGATTCCACTTTCATCATTGGCAGCTATTTTATTATTAACTGGATACAAACTTTGCAAACTATCAGTATTTTCTCAAATGATTAAAAATGGCAAATATCAGTATATCCCTTTCTTTGTAACAGTGGCAACTATTATAGGCATCGACTTACTTGGCTTATATAAACCATTTAAAGGAGAAGGATTATTAATTGGTGTAATTGCTGGTTTGGTTGCAGCTTTTGGTGCTGTTCTTCATGGCAATATTAGAAATTCATATTATTTCCATAAAGAGAATCATCATGAAAACGACAAAATTAAAATTCAATTAGCAGAAGAGGTTTCATTTTTAAACAAAGCCAGTATTCGTCAAACTTTAGATCACCTTCCAGAAAATGCGATTGTGACGATTGACGCTTCTAATACAAGTTATATCGACTTTGATGTATTAGAAATTATTAAAGAATTTAAACATATAAAAGCACCACTCAAACAAATTGAGTGTACCCTAATCGGCTTTAAGGATGTTTATCAAATTGAAAATTTATCACACGTGCAATCAGTGCACTAAAAAAAAACTACTATGGATTTATCATATCAAAAATTAATTAAAGGCAATAAAATTTATGCCGACTCAAAATTATTTCAAGACCCTCACTATTTTAAAAATCTGTCGAAGGGGCAAACACCAAACTATTTGTGGATTGGCTGCAGCGATAGCCGAGTTCCTGCGAATGAAATTACCAACACACAAAGTGGAGAAATTTTTGTTCATCGAAATATCGCCAATCTAGTTGTTCATACAGATACAAATTTGTTGAGTGTATTAGAATATGCAGTAAAATTTTTAGAAGTAAAGCATATTATTGTTTGTGGTCACTACGGTTGTGGTGGTGTCAATGCAGCCATGTCAAACACTTTTCATGGATTTGTTGACAACTGGTTACGAAATATCAAAGACGTTTACCATAAACACGAGAAGGAACTAAATGGCATTTCTGATAAAACAGCAAAGGCAAATCGACTTACAGAATTAAATGTCATTGAACAGGTTAGAAATTTAGCTAAAACAACCATCGTTCAAGAAGCTTGGTCGAATCGTGAACTTCATTTACATGGTTGGGTTTACGGATTAGATAGCGGCATCGTAAAAGATTTAGCGGTGATTCATAATAACGAAGAAGATATCGATGATATCTATCGTTTTAAAATCCCTTCAAAACGAAAACCAATTAAATAAAATATGGCGCCCATTGGTTTCGATGAAAAGCATGTTTTACACGAACTTGTTCATTATCTCCCTTCACAAACTCCTTTAAAAGATTTTATTCATCATAATTCTTTACATGCTTTTCAGCATTTAAAGTTTTATGATGCTATTTTCAAGGCTTCTAAAATTTTTGGGTATCAAGTCACACTCGAACTTTCAGATTACCGAAAATTATTAAAATCAGGTCGAATCAACGAAGAGATTTTAAATGATCTCATTATTCAACATAAAGGTGAGGAATTATTAAACCAATGGCGCGATAAATTAATTAATAAAGAATATAACGAAATTGTCATTGCGCGAATAGGTCGGGTAAGAAGCGAATGGAAAAAAAAATATAAAATTGATATTGATTCGTTGGTTCAACCTCTTTTATTCCGAATTCTTTGTAGCTATTTGGATCAAGGTATTTCGCTTTGGAATTTTCCTCA
>DAOOQH010000120.1:0-10026 GCA_035388625.1 Chitinophagaceae bacterium
AAGCGACTCTTTCTAAAATGGGTTTAGCAAATATTAATGGCGGTCAAATTAGCGGCCATCAAAGTTGCAACCCTACCTGTGCCAGATCATGCAATCAATCTTGTGAAGCCTGTGCTTCTGTATTGGTTAATATGACCTGTCCTCAAGTCTAATCGTATGAAATTTATTTATTAACAATTAAAATTTTAACAATGAAAAAGAAAAATCAAAAGCTAAAATTAAACAGAGAAACTATTTCCAAAATGGGAATGAAAAATACCTTAGGTGGAGGTATAAGTGATGTGAATTCAGGATGTTTGATCAGTGGGTCATGCGGTACTAGCTGTTGCCCAACATTGGCACTTGGCGCGCCTACTTGTCATGGATCATCTTGTAAGGCAAAAACAGGATGTCATTGGATGTAGTTAACAACAATTAATTGAAATCTCTTGTTCAATTTACTTCAGTCAAGAAAATCGAAAGATTCTTCTTGACTGATTTTATCTCACTTTAAAATATTAAAATAATGAACTCAATCTCTGTTGAAAGCAATCAAACGTATCCATTGGTACTCCAAGAAATACTGAAGATAAAACCCATAATAAAGAACTACCAAAGCCAGAGTCTTTATTACGGGGCCTTAGGGAATTATCTTTTCAACTATTACTATGCTATTAGCAATAATAAGAATAATAATATAGAAGTTTCTGCAATGAAATTATTCGCTAAAGTTGAAAAGCTAATTCAACAAAATAATTTTCAAGGACCCGGTTTATCAACTGGCATTGCAGGATATATTGAAGCGCTGAATATCATAAATGAGAAAACTAGAATCTTTAATGAAAAGAAGTACATGAAGGATATCTACAAGGTTTTGACTGATGTATGTATTCAACTTATAAAACAACATAATTTTGATTATTATACTGGGGCAATAGGTATTATAAATCTTTTGGCGAAAGCCTATGATAGAAACCCTTCTTTGATACTACCTCATATCAACAATATTGTTGCAAGCATTGAAAACGAAAAAATTAAACCTTCCTTTTTGATTCAATCAGATGAATTAGATAAAGATGAAAATGGAAATCAATTTATGGCTCATAGACCCCATTATAGCAATGGTATTGCACATGGCTTGCCTGCCATAATTTTAGTGCTGAGTAAACTAATTATCATTACAAATAGTAAATACTTAAGACAACTGATCAATAAAATAGTCAATATAATTGTCAAATATAGAAACCCAGTCACTAATAACGCTGAATCCATTTATTTAGAAAGAATTTATGAACCGGAAACAACCAAACAGAATAGTTACCACGGTCGACTTGCATGGTGTTATAGCGACCTTACATTGGGTTGGGCTTTTTTGAAAGCCGGCAAATTATTAGAAAATAAACGTTTACAGAAATTAGGTATAGAAGCTTTAGAGCATACATTAATTCAGGAAAAAACTTTATCTCTCTCCTCAACTTCTCATCTAATATGTTTATGTCATGGTTCAGCCGGTAATGCATATATCTATAAAAGAATTTATGAAGAGACCGGAAATGATCAATATTGGTTTGCATTTAAAAAATGGGAACAAGCCGCATTAAGAAATTTTAAAAATAATGAAATCTATTTTGATCAAGATACAAAGCGTTACAAAAATGATTATAGCTTGATGGATGGCTTGATGGGTTATGGTTTATTTATTTTATCCATTGAAAATCCGGAATGTAATAGTTGGAATTCTCTTTTATTACTCGACTAATGCGTATCCATATCAATTCAAATTATCTAATATCTTGAAGAATGAAGAATAAATATTTTTATTTAAATAAGGTAGTCATACGTACTCCCACTTACTCAATAAAACAATTGCCGGGGTTGCAAAATTATGCTGAATTACTAGCAGATACATCCTTTCTTGAAGCTTTATTTATTTCTACACCAAGTCTTTATAATGATTTTGTAAGGGTAGAGGAAATGACTGATTTAAAGAAAAAGAAAAAAGTGATAGGTTCAGTGTACAAATTCTATTCAAGAATGTGTACTCGTGCCACACCTTACGGACTGTTTGCAAATTGCGGCGTTTTAGAACTTGCCAGTAAGACTGATGTAAAGATGGAACATTATAAAACATTCAAGAAGAACATTCGGTTAGATATGAATTATCTCTGCGCATTGGCTCAGCATCTTGAACACAATTCGACAATTAAGAACCATTTAATATTTCACCCGAATTCAAGTCTTTATAAAATTGGAGACCAATATAGATACGTTGAGTATCGATACGATGGAAGCGAGAGGAAACATTATTTATCGGGCGTTGAAGCAAGTAACTATTTAGAAATTGTTTTATTCACTGCAGAAAAGAAGGGCGCAACAATTAAAGAATTGGCTGAAAGTATCATTGGAAATGATATTAATTACGAAGAATCGGTTGAATATATTAATGAGTTAATAGAGAATCAACTTCTTATGAGTGAATTAGAACCCACGGTATTAACTGCTGATTTTCTTGACAATATTATTCAGGTGATATCATCCATTAAAGAAGCCTCCGATATTTATTTTAAACTCATTCAAATTAAATCAGCAATAGCTGAGCTCAATAAAACAGCCATAGGTATAGATAGCAGTTGTTATGAGAAGGTCATCGATCAAATTATAGAATTAGGGGTAGGGATAGATAGAAGCAAATTATTTCAATTAGACTTTGGCGGCTCATACTATAGTAATCAACTTGATGAACAAACTTTGCAACAAATTACTGATTGTCTAGGCTTGCTTGAATATTTTAACACTAAAAATTATAACCCACTTGAAAAGTTTATTGAGAAATTTTCAGAAAGGTATGAAGATGAGGAAATTCCAATTACAATTGCATTAGATAATGAAACGGGTATTTATAATGAAGTAGAAAATAGTGATGACTCCACTTCACCCTTAGTAGATAATATCCCCATATATGCAACTGATGCAGGGAATCAAAAAATGCAATGGAATGAAAAAGATATTTACTTGAATGATTTAATTCAAGAGGCATTATTTAATAAGAATAAGATCATCGTGTTGAATGAAAGTGATATAGCTAAAAATTTCAAGAAAAAGGAATCCTTAGATTCGGTCCCTTCGTTTTCAGTTATGTTTTCATTGCTTATTGAGAAGGGTATTTTGAAGATAGATTTAGGTCATGCTGGTGGTGGAGCTAGTGGAGTGGATTTGCAAGCACGATTTGCACATACTAATGAAAGCATACACAGCAATATAGGCATCATTGCCCAAGCTGAAAGAGAGATAGAATCAGATAAAATAATAGCTGATATTGTACATCTTCCTGAAGCGAGGACCGGAAATATTCTTATGCGACCGGGTTTGCATGAATATCAAATTCCTTATTTAGGCAAAACTACTTGTGATGAAGATCATTCTATTTCTATTGAAGATTTAATGTTATCCGTTAAAAATGGCAAATTGATATTACGTTCCAAAAGGCTCAATAAAGAAGTCGTTACAAGACTTTCAAATGCACATAATTACTCCATGTCTGCCTTGCCTATTTATTCATTTTTATGCAAGCTTCAAATCCATCATCAAAACAGTTTTTTCGGGTTTTCATTAGGCAATGTAGAAAATGTGCATATTTATATACCAAGATTTGAATATAAAAATATTATTCTATCAGCCGCTACATGGAATTTAAAGAAAAAGCATTTGAGCGATATCGTAACAGCGTTCAATAAAAATGATCAAACCAAATGTAAAGAAAATTTATGTGTATTGAGAGATACCTTTCAAATTCCCAGCAAGGTAGTATTAGCTGATGGTGATAATGAATTGTATGTGGACTTTGAAAATGAAATTTCTATACATAGTTTTATCGAAGAAATAAAAGATAGAGCGGGCTTTACATTAAAGGAGTTTTTGTTCAATGATGAAACTAATATTATCGAATCTGAAAATGGGAGCTACGCGCATCAACTTTTAGCAGTATTTATTAAAAAGAAAAGCTTACTAAATCCTACTCTACTATTGCCTTTAAAGAAGCAAGAAATTCAACGAAAATTTATTCCCGGTTCAAATTGGCTCTATTACAAAGTTTATTGCGGTGTAATTATTGCAGATAAAATTTTAAGTGAAGAAATTAAACCGTTTGCTGAAACTTTAATAGAAGAGTGTAAAATTATTAAGTGGTTTTTTATACGTTATAACGATACAAATGGCACACATTTTAGACTTAGATTTGAGCTTAGCCATGTTAAATTTATTTCTGAAATTGCAGATAAGATAAATCAATTGGGTAAACAATGGATACAAAATGGTTTGGTCCATAAAATTCAAAACGATACATATAATAGAGAAATTGAGCGTTACGGATCAAGCACTATGGCACTTTCTGAAGAGCTATTTTATTTTGACAGCAAATCTATTTTGAATTTCATATCCCTCATAGAAGGTGATGACGGTGAGCGACTAAGATGGTTATTTGCTTTAAAATATATTGATTCATTCATGGATAGTTTCGATTTATCGCTTGAACAAAAAATTGAATTTAGCGGTAACTGCTCTGCAGGATTTCTAAAGGAATTTGGAGGAGCTAAACAAACTAAAGATGAAATCAACAAAATATATAGAGAGCAGAAAGATTTAATTCAACTCTTTTTAAGCGAAGATCATGCTGAGAACGAAGAATTTGAAATCATGTATGACATTATAGAGAAGGCGAGGGTTGAACGCAAAGAAATCTGTCAACTTATCCTTGAAATTGTAAATGAAACATCTGATATAATGCTGTTTGATTTACTGGCAAGTTATATCCATATGAGTGTCAATAGATTGTTCAGATCAAAGCAACGAAAAAACGAAATGGTTATTTATAACTTCATTAATAAGTACTGCTTATGGAAAAAGAACACGCAAGAATGTCTCGTTGATGTTTCATAAAACGATACACTTATAGAAGAATAAGCTACGAATATAACAAGTAATAAGACGAATATGAACTCATGTTAAAGTAGGCAAAATTCAATATTAAATTTACTATAGAAAACAAAAGAATGTATATACAAGCGAAATTCTGAAAACGCTCAATCAAAGTAAGATGGGGTAGCTGAAAACCAACTAGAGTAAGCAAAATATTAAATTTTTTAAAAATGAAAAAGGATCAATTACAGGAGTCATTCAATGACTTCAAGCTTTTGAGCAAAACTGAAATGAAAAACCTTGTTGGTGGCGGCACTTCTGTTTGGAGTCAAATTTATGGCGATGATTCAACAGGTGCAGTATTAGACCTTTGCAAATGGACTGTCAAGGTTCAAACTTCCAGTAATGACTGTGAAGAGTAATCAAGAGAGTGAAAACTAAAAACAAGGGCTGTCTAATAAGTGATTATTAAAAGTGGAATTGAACTCATCTGTTTTACTGAATTAGGATTCCATCATAATGATTTTATTAAACTCAATATAAAATTGCTTTTGAGACAGCCCTTACCCTACAATTATGAATATTATAATATTTTCTAAAGATTGCGACAATTCAACAAATCAAGTAATTGACTGGCTTACTTGGCATGCGCATACTCCTATAAGAATTAATCATTATTCCGATTTCTTTCAACTCTTTAACAGGGTAGGTATTGACAATAATAATATCTCATTTATACACAATTTGAAAAGTGAGTTTGGTATTTGGTATCGAAGAAGAGGTGTATTGGCAGGTACTTCGGAGTTGGATAATATTGATACTGAGACACATTATCATTTAAAGGAAGAATTGTTATCTCTATTTCAATTTTGTTTTGATGAATTAGAAGAATCTTCAAAGATTTCTCTAGGTTCTAAGAATGGTAGTAGAATTAACAAATTACTTGTTTTGAAACATGCAAGAAAAAGTGGATTGAAAATTCCGAATACGCTCATCACCAATCAAAAAAATATTTTAACAGAATTTCTGAAAAAACAGGATAGTCTGATTACAAAACCAATTTCTGAAGCAACCATGTTTATGAGCAAGCTTCAAGAACGTCATGTTATGTATACTGAGGAATATGCAGAAGATGAAAATACAGAAACAGAACCTATTTTCTTTCCATCTTTATTTCAAAAAAATATTTCAAAGAAGATAGACATTCGAACATACTACTTGAATGGGGTATGCTACTCAATGGCAATTTTCTCTCAACAATCTGAGATGTCAAGAACTGATTTTAGGGTTTACGATACTGTAAATAAAGTAAGAAATGTTCCATACAAATTGCCTAAAGAAATTGAAAAGAAAATAGTTATGCTCATGAAATCACTTGCCTTATCAGAAGGTTCATTAGACTTTATTCAAACCACTGATGATGAAATTATTTTTCTTGAAGTGAATCCAGCAGGTCAGTTTGGAATGGTGAGTAAACCTTGTAATTATTATTTAGAAGAAAAAATAGCATTATACTTCAATGGAAAACAATAAAATAAAAACTCAAATATTCGATGAAAAATTAAGGAGTCATCTACCAGTAAATTATTTTTTACTGAGAGTCCCACCAATTATTAAAATTAAATCTACCCTTACTCGCAGTCAATTTCATTGCGATAATGGATATTTAGTTGGATCAACCTATAAACCAATTTCAAATATTTTTTAAATATCAACAAATGAATCAACCTCAATATTTTAAATTATTTGCATCGTGCATACCGATAAAGGGATCAAAGGAATCTGTTATTTTGGATTTAGAAAGCGCTTCAATGTTTCCAATACCCAATATTCTTTTAAAGGTGCTGCAACAAAATAAGAATAGAACTGTTATTGAGTTAAAATCATACTTCAAGAATAATCTCAACAATGGAATAGATTCATACTTTAATATGTTTGTAGAAAATAATTTGGGTTTCTTTACAAACGAGCCTGCTTCATTTCCTGACATTGAAAGAGTATGGAAAAGTCCATTTAAGATCATAAATGCGGTAGTAGAATTTTCAAGTAATTCAACTTACTCATTAGAATCTTGTATTAAGCAACTAGATGGTCTTGGATGCGAAGGAGTGCAATTAAGACTTGTTGGGAAAATAGATTTTGATTCTTTTCTGGTTCAAGTCAATGCGCTTAAATATTCACGAATTAAGTATGTTGAAATTTACTTAGATTATGTAAATGAATTAGATGAAGAATATTTAAAAAGTATAAGAGACCTAGATGCCCGCGTTTCAAAAATTATTATTTATTCTTCTCCATTTAACAAGCAATTAGATTCAATCAAATCTTATTACAAAGACATTTTTTACTATACTGAAAAAAGTATAACAGACGCTTCCAAAGAAATATTTTCATTTAATCATTTTGCTGTCAACATAACTACTTATACGGAATCGAGGTTGCATAATATCGGACTAAACCGAAAGATTTGCATTGATCAATATGGCGGTATAAAAAATTATTTATCTCACGATAGAACTTATGGGAATATAAATGACCACAAGATGGAGGATATCATAAATAGATCTGACTTTAAAGAAAAATGGTTTATTCACAACGATAAGGTGCAAAAGTGTTGCGATTGTCAGTTTAGGTATGTTTGTGTAAGTAATTCTGATATAACCTTTAAAGATGGTTGTTACACCAAGATCACTCAATGCAATTTTGACCCATATAAAAATACTTGGAATTAATTTATTTTATGACAAATTTCCCACACTTTACACAACTAGATATGATGGATTGCGGTCCAACATGTTTGCGCATGATTAGTAAGTATTATGGAAAAAATTTTAGTCCACAAACTTTACGAAATAAATCACAGGTTGGAAAAGATGGGGTTAATTTACTTGGGATTAGTGAGGCAGCTGAATCAATTGGATTTAAGTCAATAGGCGTTAAATTAAGCTATGAGGAATTATTCACAGAGGCGAATTTGCCTTGTATTCTTCATTGGAATAAAAACCATTTTGTTGTGCTTCCTCCGCAAAAAAATGGTCGATTTAAATCGAAGAAAACGATTTCTATTGCAGACCCCGCATTGCAAAGTGTTATAGAAATAGATAACGAAGTATTTAAAAGAAACTGGTTGTCGACAAGAGAAGGTAATGAAGAAATTGGCACTGCCCTATTACTTGAAACAACGAACCATTTTTATGATGAACCAGGTGAAAAACACAAAGGCACCTCATTTGAAAGAGTAATTGCCTACTTTTTAAAATATAAATCTATCATTGCTCAAGTGCTAGTGGCAGTGATGTTAACAACTTTGTTTCAACTAGCTCTGCCTTTTCTTACCCAAGGTGTAGTCGACTTTGGAATTTATTCTCATGATGTTGGATTAGTTTATTTGCTATTGATAGGACAATTTGTTTTACATATTAGCAGATTTATTGTTGATTTTATACGAAATAGGTTACTTCTTTATATCAGTACACGAGTCAACATATCTATACTCTCTGATTTCTGGATAAAGATGATGAATCTTCCTATTTCATTTTTTGATCAAAAACAAACAGGAGATATACTTCAACGAATTCAAGATCAAAACAGAATTCAGCAATTTATGACGCAAGTTGCATTAGGAAGTTTGTTCGGTATACTTACACTCATAGTATATTCATTCGTACTGCTGTACTATAATCCGAAAGTGTATCTAATTTTTATTATTGGAAGTATCATTTATATCCTTTGGATTCGTATGTTTCTGTCATACAGAAGAAAAGTAGATTATGAGCAGTTTGATTTATCATCAAAGGAAAATAATGTTACGATGCAACTAGTACAAGGTATGCAAGACATTAAATTAAATGGTTGTGAAAAACATAAAAGATGGCAATGGGAGATGGTTCAAACACAACTCTTTCAATTAAATTTAAAGAATTTTAATATTACACAATTTCAACAAAGTGGCGCACTCATTATTAATCAAACTAAGGATATTCTAATCACATTAATAGTAGCTCAAAGTGTAATTAAAGGAGAACTCACACTTGGTACCATGTTAGCAATTCAATATATAATTGGGCAACTCTCATCTCCTATTCAACAAATTATTGATTTTGTTCAATCAGGTCAAAGCGCTAAAATAAGTCTTGAAAGATTGAATGAAATTATGGATCTAGACAATGAAGAGATGAATGAGAATCCGGCTTTTGCTTCAACTTTAAATGATCATTCTATTCAAATGAGTAATCTTCATTTTACTTATAGTGGCGCGGGAAATGAAGCCGTTTTGAAAAATATAAATATTAATATACCTCAACACAAAACCACAGCTATTGTTGGTGCAAGTGGAAGTGGAAAAACGACATTGATCAAATTACTTTTAAGGTTTTATGACCCAACTCATGGTGATATTTTTATAGGATCAGAAGATAATAGGGCACCAGTAAATTTGAAAAATCTAAGCCATAGAGATTGGAGAAGAAATATTGGTGTTGTGATGCAAGAGGGTTATATTTTTAGTGATACAATAGCCAATAATATTGCTATCGGTGATGAAAATCCAAATATTGAAAAGCTAATCGAATCTTGTAGAATAGCCAATATTTTAGAATTTGTGCAAGGGTTGCCACTTGGATTGAATACCAAAATTGGCGCAGAAGGCAATGGTATTAGTTCGGGACAACGGCAACGACTTTTGATTGCACGTGCTGTATATAAAAATCCGGCTTATATTTTTCTTGATGAAGCAACCAATTCATTAGACGCTACCAATGAACTTATCATCATCGAGAATCTTAAACAGTTTTTCAAAAATAGAACTGTAGTTGTGGTCGCACATAGATTAAGTACTGTTAAAAATGCTGATAATATTATCGTTCTAAATCATGGTATGATTGCTGAACAAGGTACTCACGTTGAATTAACTGCACGTAAAGGTGTATATTATGAACTTGTAAAGAACCAACTTGAACTTGGAAATTAATATGAATACGAATGATTTAAAAATATTAGACGAACATTTTCATAAACAACTTGTTGGTGCAAAGAACAATATTCCTGAAATAAATATTGAACAGAATCAGTTAAATCAATATAAGGTTGATGAATTGGAAAAGAAGTCAACTATTTCTCCAGCAATTGATTCTT
>DAOOQH010000121.1:0-10022 GCA_035388625.1 Chitinophagaceae bacterium
TATTACTTGTTAGACTAATAGGTGTATAATATCGATAATTATTAAATTCTTCACACGACACTACATCACCGGTATTTAATGTAGAAGTTGTAAATACATTACTCGTACCTGTTTGCTGCACTACCCCATTCACATAAAATTTATAAAAAGATACCGGTACACCCGTTCCTGATTGTGCCGTAAAAGTTACCGGTGTACCAAAACAGAAATTAGTAGAATCTGTTGTTAGCACCGGAGGCGAATTGAATACCTGATAATTGACATTGGCAAAAAAAGGTGTATTTGGTATGCTGCCTATGGTGGTTGCACTGTAAAGCCCCAACGTGCTTGCACTTTCATTAGGCACCGTAATTCCGGGGCCTCCCGCATAGTTCGAATTAAAACTATAATAGGCGCGTAAGCTTGGATCCGACATATTAATATCACTATGTAAAAGATGATAGACTTCTTCTTGCGTTAATTGCTTGTTCCAAACACTGATATCATCTAAAGTACCCGGCCAAAAACGATCGGAGGTACTTCCAATACCCATCACAAAGTTATCAAAAGAGGCTGGCCATTGAGTATTGGATTGATCAAATACTTTAATTCCATTATTATAACCAATAACATGATTGTTAAGCTTATCCCAAGTTAATACAATATGATAGTTTTGATTTGATTGCATACTGCTTGACGGAAAGAAATTATGCAATTGGTATCCTGAACCGTTAGCCGACATAATCGCTACAAATCCACCATAAACTTGAAAACTAAATCCGGCATCAATGGTAGTTCCGTTATTTTGATAATTGGTACTTAACGCATTGGGATAAGATCCTGCACCTGTCCAATTCATTAAAAACGAAATAGATCCTTGGTCCGGACAACTGCCGATATTGCCAGCCACTATGTAATCGGTTGTTCCGTTTAATACTGCACGCGAGGGTGTTTGGCAATTTCCAATAACGGCATTATTATCATCACAATCGTTATAACCCAAAATGCCGGTATGAATATAACCATTCCCGGGACTTACACATTGTTTTACTGGTGCACCAACTGTGTAGAAATCACCATCAGCATCCATATACCAATCGTAGGTATTGGTGATATGTAACGTAGTTCCAAAGTAACAACATTGTGCATTAATTGCCTTGATGGTCACCACATTGCTATCGTTTGGAATGATGTATGATGTAATATCGATATTTAAATTGTCAGGGCCAGCCAACCCATTGATTTCAGAGTAAATGAGAGAACCATTGACATACACCTCCATATCGTCATCGGCAACGCCGGATAATCGCACGCTACAAACATTGTTGCCTACTTTAAATTTCTTGCGCAAATAAGCGGTGTTAGGTTGACCCGACAGGTTGCTGCTCCAAATAGAAATGGAATTATTGATGCCATTAAATGGAGAAACATAAACTTGCTTTGCATTTTCCCAACTAGAGTCGTTAAATCCCGTTTGTTCCCAACCGCTGATTAAGGTTGTGGATGATTTCCATGTACTATCTGTAGTAAGAAAACTTAATTCGCCCGGGTTAATATTTGGATTGTTATCGTCGGTATCTCCACCACCTATAATATTCGTGTTTACATAATTGGGTCCGGGTGATGAGCAACTCGAGACAGGCGACCCAGAATAGTAATGATCACCATCTGCATCCAAATACCACATAATTTGTATGAGGGTTGGTGTTAATTTGTTTATCATCGTTGCATCACCAATTTCACCGAATGCATTGCTGCCCCAAATGAATAATTCTGAATTAGTTTGAAGCACCGCAGAATGATTGCCTCCGGTGGAAATGATTGAATTACCCGCATTGAAAATAGGCAATAAGACAGAAGATTGTATCAAACTATTATTTCCAAGTTGTCCGAATGAATTACTTCCACTCGCATGTACTACAAAATCAGTAGTCATTCCGATAGTATGGTTGGTTCCTGCCGATACAGTTAACCAATTGGTTCCTGTGCCAATCTGCATTGGAAAATACTCAATGGAATTCCCCGATAAAGCTAGTTGTCCGAAGGCGTTATTACCCCAACCCCATAAGGTACCATTTGCTTGAATAGCCATTGAGTGCACCGTCCCTGCCGCTATTACACTCCAGGTATTTGCTGTGCCCAGTTGTTGTGGAATGGAAACTGCCAAGGTATTGCCTAATCCAAGTTGCCCATTACCACTTCCGCCCCAAACCCATAAAGTACCATCGGTTTTAATTCCTAAATTATGGGTCAACCCGGAAGAAATACTTTGCCAACTAGTTGCTGTTCCTACCTGACCAGGTGCATAATTATTTCCTCCCAAACGGCCCAGTTGACCTTGGGCATTATCGCCCCATGACCATAGAGTTCCATTGGTTTGAATCGCCAAACTATGGTCGTTACCGGTCGCCAAACTTTGCCAAGTGCTTCCGGTACCAATTTGAATAGGAAACAAATGTTGAGAAGTTGTACCATCCCCAAGTTGACCATTGCCATTATTGCCCCATGCCCATAAGGTGCCATTGGTTTTAATCGCCAAATTATGATTATATCCGGTTGCGATTGTTTGCCAATCGTTGGCATTTCCAATTTGAACCGGCGAAAGTCTATTGGTTGTAGTGCCATCACCTAACTGACCGTAATCATTATTTCCCCATGCCCAAAGGGTTCCATCCGATTTGACAGCCAAGGTATGTTTCTCACCGGTTGCGATTTTACTCCAGCACTGAGCATATACGATTTGAATACTGAACAATAAAAATGAAGCTAAAACTACTTTTTTCATATTGATTGAATTTAGAATGTAAAACAAATGCAATCATAACAGGCAAACAATATAACATTTATTAGGGTGCTATCGACTATCTAAGAATTTATTGATTGCCTCAGTTCGATTGCTTACATGTAACTTGCTATAAATATTATGAATATGCTGTGTCACAGTTCCAACAGAAATACCTAATTGACTTGCTATTTCTTTATATAAAAAACCCTTCGACAGTAAAAGTAAAATTTCATTCTCCTTTTTGGTAAGCACATCGAGGGTGTTATTTTTTTTATTGAATGTAGCTAATACTTTGCGTGCAATGCTCATACTCATGGGTGCTCCGCCTGCATATAACTCCATAATGGCAGCAACTAATTTATCATCTACATTCTTTTTCAAGATATATGCATTTGCGCCTGCAGCCAATGCATCGAACACTTTTTCATCATTTTCGTAAATGGTAAATATCATAAATTGTGTTGTTGGGCATCGATCAGACAATAAACGAATACACTCAATACCATTTATACCAGGCAGATTAATATCCATGATAACAATATCAGGTTGCTCCTGTTGAATAAGCGGAATGGCTTCTTCACCGTTATAAAATGAACCCAGCAATAACATACCCGGCTGCCCTTTTATAAGCGACACAATATTGGCATGAATTTCCGTCGTGTCTTCAACCAAACATAGAGTAATCATTCTACAAAAGTAATTTTGAATTCGGAATAGTTTCTATAAGAAATGTTAGGGTGAAATATTTACCAGGGTATTTCAAATCTTATATGGGTACCCTTGTTTGATGAATGAATTTTTACAGTGCCACCAATGGCAGCTGCACGGTTGTTAAAGTTTGCCAGCCCGTGTCCTGATTTATTTTTTATAGTTTCTGAAAGGCCTATGCCATTATCAATCACATCGATACAAATTAGCTGACTCATTACATCCACTTTTATATTCACTTCACTAGCTTTAGCATGTTTAATAATATTGTGCACAGCTTCTTTGACCAGCAAGTATAAATTACGCTTTTGTTTTCCCTGCCAAACTATATCTGGTATTTTTTCAGGAATTGAAAAAAGAACTTTAATACTAGCATTGTCTAACATCTCACTGCATTGGCTTCGTATGTAGTACAAAACATCGGCCAAAGACTCGTCAGCACTATCCAATGCCCATATAATCTCATTCATCTTGTCTACCAAATCATCACTGGTATGAATGATCTGATCGAAACTATGTTGAATATTTTGCTCGTTGAGTTGTTTCTGTAAGTCGGCACTTATAAAGCGTATACGGCTAATTCCGACACCTAAATCATCATGCATATCGGCAGCAATACGTGAGCGTTCTTTTGAAAGCGCTAATTTTTTTTCGAGGTCTACTTGTTGAATCAGTAATTTTCTTTTTAGATAGAAGCGAACTAAAAACATGAGTAATCCGATTGCAAGAAGAAGGCATGCCATTTTGAATAATATCGTTTGAAACCAAGCTGGCTCCACAACGACATGTACAATTTTCTGTTTACTTAAAATACTACTGTCACTATTGGCTCCTTGTATATATAACCAGTAGCTACCTGGACTTAAATTGTTATATGACAAAAAATGTGTACGACCCACAACCTTCAGCTTTTCATCAATGCCCTTTAAATAGTAAGAATATTGCATAGCATTTTCATGATGGAGAGTTCGTGCTGCAAAATTTAATGAAAAATAATCCTGATAAGGTGCTAAGTTGAGATGAGCCGTATCATTCATTTGAAATGTATCTGTTATCTTGTTACCAGCAACCTTAACATTATAGATCGTAATGGGAACAATGTCGGTTTGTGTATTTAGTAATTTGTCTGATAGTTTGAAAATTTGACCATCATTCACAAATACTTGTTGCGAATCATTTAGGGGCTCTAAAAAACCACTGAGTGCTTTATCGCCCATACCCTCATTGATAACATACCGTCTAAAGCTGAAATTTTTTGTATGAATGAGAAATAATTCTTCATTGGTCTGACACCAAATAACACCGCGCTTATCAAACACTAAATTCTGACAAGATAATGAAGTAAACCCTTGCTTAGGGGTCAGGAATTTCTCCCATTTTGCAAGTTTTGTATTTAAAACAGCTATACCATAATTATTTGTTCCACACCATATTCTATGTTGATTGTCCTCTGCAAAGGAATGAATGCACATATGTTCATTATGATGAAATTCCTTGGGGAATGGAAATTTTGTCTTCTCGCCGGTATTCAAATTAATCGCATAAAGGGTATCCCATACATTTGTGAATGAAGTGTACAAGATGCCTGTTCTTGATATAAAAACAACCGCACAGGCTTCTAATTCACCGGGGTATAGCTTAAGATTCTCCAGTGTATTACTTCCAACATCGTACATTAATGGTCCGCATCCTTTACCGGACACATAAATTTTTTGATTGTACCCCACTGCATTATTCACTGCGTGATTTGTAATCAGTTTGCCGGCTTCATAAAGTTGCAAACTGTCTAATTTATTTTTAACTTTATCATATTTCCATAATCCCCTGCCTGTGCAGATATACAATATGTCTTGATAATACAATAGATTCAATCCCACATAACGCGGATGCTGTTTGAAATAGGGAAGAGCATATAGCTTCCCATTTTTTTCGGTATCATGTCGAATATAAAGTTCATGTGAGAAGTAGGGTTTAATGCCGAAGTAAGTGTGAAAGCTTGTATCATAAAATAATGCCATGCCGTTTGACTTCTCATCCGAGATAATACTATCAAACAAAATATTACTCCGATGTAAAAGAAATAGTCCGTCCGACCCGGTTGACATCCAAATGCTATTATCAGGATTGGTCTCTAAATAATGCAAGGAATTTGGGAGTTGGTTAGTTAAACTTTGTAGCGGGCTAAAAGTTTTTTTTCGGTGATTAAATAAACAAAGTTGATGATTGCTTAACAACCAATTCTCTGCATCCCAGTTTACTGCAGCGCCGAAGATATTAGAGGCGATTTTTTCATCACTACATTCATAACGTTTCCATTCATTTGTTGTGCGGTTATAACAATACAAACCTTTCCCTCCTTGTGTATAATGACTTTCAAAACTTGGAGATATCCAAATCTCATCAGGATACTGAGGTAATAATTGAATCATATTCATGGGCCATGTTGCTAAAGCCCCTTTAGGTTTAGGTATTGGATAAAAAGTTTGTTGGCCGCTGGGTTGAATGATTTCAAATCCATTCGTCACCGGAAAAACAATTTCGTGTTGTTGGGTTTCCTGAAGCTTAGTGACCCATTTAAACATACTACCGGCATGATGAATATCAGGAATATTTATAAAAGCTTTTATTTTGTTATCCCATTTTAATAAGCCATCCCCTATGGTCCCTAACCAGTATTGTCCTTTGCTATCATGTAAAAAAGAAGCCACTTCACCTATATTACATTTTTGCCCTTTGAAAATACTATGGGTATAGGAAGTAAACTTGCCTGTTTTATAAGAAAATATACTAACACCATTTAATGTACCTATCCAAATATTGTGGTGCTTGTCTTCAAATAGTTTAGCCACATTGTTGTTGATTAAACTCAAATCATCACCAGGGATATGCTGATATAATTCAAACTCATAGCCATTAAATCGTTGCAAGCCATTCTCGGTTGCAATCCATAAAAATCCTTTACTGTCAACTAAAGTAGCACTTATATTGTTGCTGATAAGGCCATTTTTTTTTGAATACTGATATAAATGAATAAAAGGCAGTTTACTTACCTGACCTCCTGTTGTTTGAGGTCTTACTAATGTATATAACAATAAAATGCCAAGAACTCGTAAATATAAATTTGGTATTCGTAAATCTTGTAAATACATAGGTATAACCAAATATACAAACGATAATCAATATGATTACATGTGTACAGCTTATAATTTACGCAACGAACTCCAACACTATTCATGATCACGAAATCATGATTAGATTTACGGATGACTTGAAAACACAAAATTATTGATGTTCTTTTCAACAATAGGTCCATCTAACAAATCAACATTGCCATCACCATTGATATCGGTAGCGAAATATCCAAACTCGAAATTATTGATATCTGCTTCTAACAAAGACGCATCTATCAAATCAATATTTTCATCTTGGTTGATATCACCTGAGAAAAGTGCCCAAGTATTCGGTTCAACTTCAATCATATTGTTCCCATAGGCTTTCAATGCAAGATTTGTGAAATCATGAAAACTTGGATAAGGCCCACCAATTAGTACCGGATAAGCACTCCATGTTGCAAGTGTATTTCGATGTTTAATTACGGCATAATAAATACCTGATGTATTTGGAAAAACACAAATAGCTTGTCCATTTGTTCGAAGTAAAGTTTGTGTAGACGCTATTAAATTTTGAGGCGCATAATAATCATACAATTCAACAATAATTGTATCAGTAATAGAAGGGTCATTACTTTTTCCTTCGTTCATCAATACCGGACGCATTTCATGATTCCCAGCATAATATGATTCAATGAATAAATTTAAATATAAGACACCTGGGCAAGGCGGTGCAATTTCATTCATATTGATTTCAATATTGCCCGATAAATTTGAATAGCCTTCAAACACCGCAATATAGGTTGTATTGGGTTGGATTTTTACTTTCAACGACGCTGAAGTTCCTACACATAATGGTCCATTGTCGTCGTTCGATTGTATATGTGTTCCATCAGCTTCCAACAAATGAATATAAGTATCGAAGTTTGAACCACATGTATTTATTTGAATTGAATCGGCACATGGTCCAGTGATGAATTTTAAAAATATATCAGGTGATGTTTGATTGTATTGCCCAGTATACGCACTTGTATAACCTGATGTGATAGTATTAGAAAATGTTTGAGAATAAGGCAATGATATTGGAATCGGATTTTCAAAAATATCACCCATAATATTTCCTGCAGCTCCTGTTGTGAAGTGCCATGTATCACTCCATAGAGATGCATTGCTTCCTGCCCAAGCTTTTACTTTCCAATAATAGGTAGTTGATGGAAGTAAATTTAAGTTAGTACTATCCGCATAGATAACTGCGTAACCCGGATTCACGAATTGACTATCTGTTGCATATTCAAGTTCGTAAGATGTGGCAGAAGGATCTAAATTCCATTTCACTGTTACACTATTCGAATTTAATATGGTTGAATTGGCAGGGCTTATCTGAATTGGTTTTGATAATAAATCTGTATTGATTCGGCAAACCATTGTACCGTATGAAAGTGAATTCGAACTTATACCACCAACTAAAAGTTTTCCATCCGGTTGAAACGTCATGGATCTAATTAAATCAGCTCCTAGATTAAAATTATGGTTGAGTATACCGCCTGTTCCCCAAGAACCATTTAAAGTTCCGTTACCCCATAAGCGAATTGACACAGCATCTGTAGAGCTATTATTTCCTATCATGTATCCACCTAAGGTAATTAATCCGTTGGGATTTATTAGAGCACTTGTAGCTTCATGGTCTCCAGTACCTAGACTAAATAGTTGATACCCAGCTGTCCCAAAACCAGCATCAGGAATTCCATTTGAATTAAAACGTAGTACAATTGATTGGTTGGGGTTGGGGTTCGTAAAAACATAACCAGCTATTACAATCTTGCCGTCTTCTTGGAGTTTAGCATCGTTGACAATTTTCACCTTCTCTACTACAGGGCCAAATTTAGAAATTCCGTTCATGCCAAACGAGTTATCCAATGTACCATCGGGATGATATCGAACAACTCCAAAATTGAATTCATGCATCGAATCATTAGTTATGTATGATCCAGCAAGAATTATTTTCCCATCAGGTTGTAGTAGAACACGTGACGCTTGATCTCCATAGTTTTCAAAGTTCGTTCGAACCTTCCCATTTTGTCCGAAGCTTGAATCCAATGTGCCATTACTATTTATCCGTGCAAGCATAAAATCTTGATTTGAGAATAGAATGAATAAGGAAGGTATAAGTGAATCTATTACACCTGCAGCTATAATTTTTCCATCGGGTTGAATGGCAATATCATTACAAGTTCCGCCATAAAAACCATTTACATGTAAGCCCAAACTAATATGAGATTTGCCATTCACTCCAAATGAATTATCATAGGTGCCATCCGTATTCAATCTGATTAGGTTAATTTTATTCGTGTCGTATACAGTTGTATAGGCACTAATAGCTGCAACTATTTTACCGTCACTTTGTAATTTGATTGATAAGATACTCGAAAAAGTGGTGAATGAATCTGCCATAAATCCATTCACTCCAAATGTATTATCTCTTGTTCCATCAGGATTAATCCTAGCGATTAAAAATTTTTTTGGATCATAAAGGAAGTTAGTCCCGCCAGTTGATCCGCCAATTAAAATTTTTCCATCGGGCTGGGTCAGCATGCAGGTGATTTCCTCTGAATTACCTGGTATATACGTGGTTGTAAATTTACCTGCATTCCCGAACGTGGGATCTAAACTTCCGATTTGAGCATGAGAAAAAAATGAGAATAGCGTGATGAAAATGATACTCAATGATATGTGTTTCATATTATATTTAGTTTAGGAAGCAAACTTAATATGCTATATTTTGGGTTTAATTTCAACTTGAGATTAGGCTGAATTTTGCATGAATTCGGCGATTATCAATTTATAAATGGATTTGCTAAAGCAAGATTTTAGAATTTGCTAAGGATGAATCAGAATAAAGAGGAGCGAATTGATTTATTTAGATTCCATCTATCATGTCTGTAAAGTATTGAATCACTAGTTAAAAGATTTATCGTTGACCCTGTTTATTTTTTTGCACTTGATCTATGTTTTTTGAGAAACGTACTTAGGGTCCCCGTAAAGAATTTAAAGGTGAGATGAATTGATATCGGGGGCAAAATAAAAAACATCATCTTGACGATGATGCTTTTATTAGGTGGATTTGATTTATTGTATTTTAGGCGAGTGTGATTTCTCATTTTGTTTTTCTACAGCCCTGCTCATGCATTCTCAGGACGTGAAAAACGTTCGTTCGTTCCTCACTTTGTTTTTCTACGGGTGAATCGAGTAAATAAATGCATTGATATTATTCTCAACAATGGGTGCATCTAACAAATCAACATTACCATCACCATTAATATCAGTAGCAAAATAACCGAATTCAAAATTATTGATATCTGATTCAATATCTCCTAGATCAAGTAAATCAATATTTTCATCTGCATTTAAATCGCCTGAATACAATGCCCACACACCAATCG
>DAOOQH010000122.1:0-9979 GCA_035388625.1 Chitinophagaceae bacterium
TTTTGCACAACTCCGTGATGCCTATATTGATCTTGGCATAGATAAAGACAATGAATTTAGATTTCGTATTGGACAGAGTAAAGTTCCATTTGGATTTGAGAATATGCAATCAAGTCAAAACAGATTGGCTTTAGATCGTAACGATGCATTAAATAGTGCTGTTTCGAATGAGCGTGATTTAGGCGTATTTTTCTATTATGCACCTAAAAAAATTCGCGAACGATTTTCAAACTTAGTAAAAGTTGGATTGAAAGGAAGTGGTGATTATGGAGTTTTTGCCCTAGGCGCTTTTAATGGACAAACCGCTAACAAACTTGAATTAAATAATCGTCCACATATAGTATCTCGTTTGAGTTATCCATTCGAAATTGATCATCAAATTATTGAGGCAAGTGTACAAGGATATAAAGGAAAATGGGTGATGCCAAAAGACCAATTAAGTGCGGGTGTAAAATCAATTAAAGATTTAACTTATAGTGATGAACGATTTGCAGCAAGTTTTATTTTGTATCCACAACCCTTTGGCATCCAGGCTGAATATAATATTGGAAGAGGACCTGAATTTAATAAAATAACAGATTCAATTGAGGTTCAAAATTTGCAAGGAGGATATATTACAATGAGTTATAAGAAAGATATTAAAAAGCAAACCATTATTCCATTTGTTCGATATCAATATTATGACGGTGGAAAAAAACATGAGAAGGATGCACGTAGTTATACTGTAAATGAACTTGAATTAGGTGCAGAATGGCAACCAAATAAAAACTTTGAATTAGTTGCGATGTACACTATTTCTAAAAGAAGATTTGAAGATTATAGCTTACAAAATAATTTACAAGCAGGTAGATTGTTAAGATTACAAGCCCAAGTTAATTTTTAAAATATCCTATTTTATTTACTCTTCAGTGATAAACAAATATTGAAGTTTGCCATATTCGTTTAAAGTAAATGTAGACTTCAGTACTTGGTTATTGGATAAACCATTCACATAGGCTGTAATTGTTTTGTCATGCTTTTCAATTCGTACCTTATCCATTTTAAAATAATTTGGACTATTAAAAAGAAGTCGATAAGATGAAGCCAATTTCTCCTTTCCGGTAACTTTATTCTCTAAACATTTTGGATTAATCAGTCTGAATAAAGGAGATTCAAGCTGACCATTTTCGGAAAAAATACCTAGAATTTTATTGATATCCTTACCATTCCACGCTGCTAGATAATCTTCTACGATGTTGTTGATGATATCATTGAATTTCATAACTACTTCATTTAGAAAGTGAATGTAGCAAATATATTTAATATTACAATTAAATATCACATTTATTTTGCTGATTTTTAATATATTAACTAATTTCTAAGCGAATGAAGCTTAAAAATACGCTAAGTTGTAGTGTTTAAAAATAGATCTACATTATTTCGATCTTATTGATGTTGTTACAAAAATCGTACCAACTATTTTCAGGAGATAGGAAAAGTATTGAAACATTGATTATCCATTTTTCAATTAGAAATTTCAATGGTTATCCTTATAGATACATCAATATAAAATTTTAAGAATCAGAATTGTCATTGCCAGAAATACTGCAAAATTATTCTCACAGTTTAATCAGATATCACAGATAAATACAGTAGATATGCTGATTATCTTATCAATTTGATTCAATTTTAGGTGATTCAATTGTAATCTTTTCAAACTATATCGGCATAATCCATTTCACAATTCAAGCAGTCTGCGGACTATTTATCATTGGAAATGGTATTATCTGTGAGACAAAGGCTTGCCCTATTTGACTCCTTGAAGAAGAATTAAAATGGCGCACAATAGCAGATTATCATAGAAATTTCCACAACAAACGCAAAGGCAAAATCTGTATTAAAAAAAAATGATCGCCCGAAGACGATCATTTTAATTAAAATAAAAAGAATAATAAAAGACGATTAGTGAATCACATTTAATTTAGTGAATCCAGCATAATGATTGCCAGATAATTTAATTATGTACAAACCATTTGCAAGATTTGCAGTTGAAAAATGAATTGCATTAAACCCTTTGTTTAAATTACTTTTCTCAGCATATAAAACATGACCATTAAAATCTAAGACTTCAATATTCATATTAATTGCTTCGTTTAATGTAAGTGAAATGGTTGCTTCATTAGCAGCAGGATTTGGATAAACATTAAAATCTAAAGTTGAAATATTTGAATTGTTGATTGCAAGTGGTGCAACACCATAACCATAAAGATATGCAGAAGTATCTGGGTTGAAATTCGTCCAAGAAGCTGTCCAATCATCAGCACCAAATGCACCACGATAATTAACACTAGAAAATCCAGCAGCTAAATTAGGATCTGTAAAAGAAGCACCTGTTAAAAGTGGCGAACCTGTTGAAGGTCTGAAATCTGGAGAATTATAGTTGAATGGATTTGACAACATTAAACTTGTATTATCAGCATATGACATATTATCCCATCCAGTTGTATTGTACCAAGGTGTGATATTCCATAAAGCTCCTGCTGTTGAATCAAGTAAAAGAGGACTGCCTGCAATCACACAATTTTTAACTTTCAATAATCCGTTATCAGCATTATTATGACAGCTATCGCCATCAATTTTAATACCAACCGGCCATCCTGCAAAAACAGAATTAAATAAATTCATTCTTGAATTACGACGGATATGCGCACCTCTTTTAAAATCTGTACTGAAAGAAGTTGTTGCAGTTTGACGTGGCCCAACTAATGTCATATTTGAAAAGATAGCACGAGTTTTCGGACCGTTTCCTGATCCAGCTCCATCATTATCACTTTCAAAAGCCATTGCACCAGAAACCGCATCAGCAACTAAAGTGTCACGTAAACAAACACCAAATTGAACACGACCACTGAATCCGAAATCAGTATCAAAATCATCGTCATTTCCTCTAAATGCAACTAAATGATCAGCATCAACTGTTCCACCGAACCACTCAAATGCATCATCTAAACCATAACTAACTTGAACATAAGATATTTTTGTTCCGCTACCAACGGCACCCATTGTTAAACCATTTAACTCACTATTTGGTGCATAGGCAAAACCTGCATATTCAATACGAACATATTTCAATTCACCACTATTGTCTAAATCATTTAAACCACCATACTGTCCATCAGAGGCAGTACCATCAGGGTTAGCTAAATTACCGCCTTCAAATGTACCAATTCCACCAGGGATATTAATTAATGCATTACCAGCAATAACGATTCCACCCCAATCACCCATTGCTTTATTACCAGGAGTTTCACTTGAAGTGAAAACAATTGGTTTTTCGGCAGTACCGATTGCATAAATTTTCGCACCTCTAGTTACAATTAAAGCTGAACCTGCTGTAGATTTATCTCCTTTAATAATTGTACCTGGTGCGATGTTTAGTGTTGCGCCAGATTTTAGATAAACCTTGCCTTGTAATCTATAAATGGTATCAACGCTCCAATTAACGTTGCCAGTTATATTTCCTGTAACTGTCTTTACAGGTGCTTGTGCCAAACTAACTGTGATAGCGGCAACAAGAATTGCGAATGTAGAAATAATTCTTTTCATGTATATTTTATAATTTTGCTGCGAATGTATTATCATAATATTACCATATTGTTATGCGCGTATTACGAGAATGTTATGTATTAAAATTGGTTCTTAATTATTATATTAAAGGTTCATATTGTAGCCCATTAAAACCAGTAATAATTGAGTTTGTATTTATATATTCTAGTCCAAAAAAAAACGATTCATATTAAATGAATCGTTTTAGAAGATTAAGTATGTTATAATTATTTACCGAATTGATAGGCAATCGACAATCCAAGATTTGTTCCTTGCTTCGTTCTGATAACCGTAAAGTCACTATTTTTATCGTATGCATTTTTATCTTTTACGATGGCATAATTCTTATCTACGTTATAGTAATAGTTAACCGGATTGCTAAGTAAATCAGAAATAGTAAATTTCACTTCTAATTTTTTATAGAATTTTTTACTAATGCTAAAGTCGATTACGTTACGTGGCGCTTCGTACATCTCAGGAATTTCACCATTTCCAACTGCAAATATTCTCTCACCAATTCTATTATAAACTAAGGTTGAGGTTAAGTTAGATACAGGGTGCGTATAGCTTAAACCAGCATTGATAATATATGGAGATTGTCCTTGCATTGGTCTTTTATAAACCGACTCTTCACCACTTGCACTTTTAGTAGTAACATTTACAGTTGATTTGATATAAGAGAAGTTTCCAAAGACTACAAAATTATTTAATTGAGATTTTTCATTTGGAGCTAATGAAGAAAGTGATTTTCTAAATTCAAGTTCAAGACCAATACTATTCGAAGTTGGAACATTCACATAGCTAAATACTTTTTGAGTAGTAGTTAACCCAAATGGAACAGAAGTTTCAATTGGATTTACGAACTTTTTATAAAACACAGATCCTGATACCATTTCACCTTTACCCATGAAATATTCATATCGAATATCGTAATTATAAATTTTTGTTTGTTCTAACTTGGTATTACCAGTATATGTTGCAGACAGATTGTAATCGTAGAATGAGGCTGGCGATAATTCTCTGAACTCAGGGCGAGATAAAGTTTTAGAAGCACATATTCTTAAGTTTGTTTTCTTATTAATTAAGTATGTAAAATTAAGTGATGGCAAGAAATCTGTATTTTTCTTTTCCACTTTTAAATCGCCAGGTTTAAGATTACCAGTGATTAAATTTTGACTAAAATTTTCGATACGAACACCATATACAAATCGAAATTTATTGGCAACCAAATTATCATTCATAATATAATATGCTTGCAAATTGGATGAGGCTGTATACTGATCTTGCGGTAAAGTGGCATCACTTAAAATAAATCCTTTATCATTGATATTTTCTTGATTAAAGATGGTTTCTTCAGGAAGCAATAATAAACTTTGTTGAAAGGTATTAGATTTAGCTCTCACATAAGCTAGCACACGAGCTTCATATTCTCTATCTTTTGTTTGAAGATAAGCTCCAACTTTTAATGAACTTGTAATATTCAATAATTTGTATGGAACTGTGACATCTAAATTTCCGCTATAAATTTCTTCTGTGGTTTTAGAGAAGAATCGACCCATGAAAAATGGATTCGGGAAAGTAGCTACATTGGCTCTATAAATACTATCAGTTGCATCATAGTTTCTTGTATAGTTTGATCTGCGTAAATCGGGAATGGTCCTTGTAATTCCATTTCTACCAACACCCCATTGTACTTTAATTTTTTGTTTCGTAACCAAATGCTCACCACTTAATTGGTTCGATAATAATTGATTGTTCGAATACCACAAGGCGTTACCTTTTACATAATATTCATTGTCAATAAAATCACCCGTACGACGAACTGTTTGATCATCAGCATTAATTGTGAATGAGTTTTTAAAATTGATTTTATTCTTAGCATTCAATTTATATCCGAAGTTCAACATCGAACCAATTAAAACATTATCTCTATTTACTGTATCAAAATAATTATAAGCTTTAGTAGAGCCGAGTAATTCAGTTCTTTCAGTTGTAAATGTTCTAAAATTTCTACTGTATGAGATGGCACCAATAACACCAATTGAACTTTCTTTACTGAGTACTTTCACCAAACCACCACTTAATTGCAAGTTTCTGAATGGAGACATTGAATTATATTGTTTTGTGCCCCAAGTATTTTCAAATTTTTTAGATGCATCAACACGATCAGCTAAAGTAAATTCAGAGAGAGATTGTGATAAAACATCTTTACTTGGGAACCCTTCAGGAATGGTACGCATAGTTTTATCGTATCCTAACCAATCTGTTTTGCTATTTTTACTATCATAATAAGATTTAAAGGTACTGATTGTATTCATGCCTGTTCCAATTTGAACATTTACAAAATTTTCTGTTGGAATATCTTTAGTTTTTAAATCAATAATTCCTCCAGCAAATTCGCCTGGTCGATCAGGTGTAGCTGCTTTAATGATCACAATATTTTCGAGCAGACTTGATGGAAAAACATCGAATGAAAATGCTTTACGATCTGCTTCTGAACTAGGCAAGATATCTCCATTTAACATGGCCATATTGTATCGATCAGCTAGTCCTCTAATTACAGCAAATTTATTATCTGCAATACTAACACCGCTCACTCTTTTTAATACATCACCTGTATTACGATCTGGGGTGCGTTTGATTGATTCAGCTGAAATGCCATCAGAAATGGTGGCTAAATTCTTTTGTTGAATCATCAATGCATTAATTGTTTCTTTTTTAACTTGTGTTTTGATGACAACATCTTTAAGTCCTTTGCCAGATTTTTGCATATTTACACTTACAAAATCTGCTACACCATTTTTAACAATGATATCAGTAATTGTTTTTTTCTCATACGAAATATAGGTGATAAGAAGATTATATTTACCATCACTCACTTTACGAAGAGTAAATTTACCATCTAAATCTGTCTTTACGCCATTTGCTGTACCTTCAATCATAACCGTGGCACCCATTAAGGTCTCACCTTTTTCATCAACAACTTTACCATCAATTTTTCCATTTTGTGCAAAAGCCAAAACAGAAAACATCATAAAAATCAAACTAAAAATTCCCTTTTTCATTAAAATTTACTTTTTTGCAAAGGAATTGCAGAATCAACTTTGAAGCTTTGTAAAGTCAATTATGTTTATGTTACCACAGTATTACCAAATTGTTACTCAATTGGTACAAGTGCCTTCAGCACTGTATCGTAGCGTGATTTTTCAAAGGTCGATTTTTCGGTTATTAACTTAGAACTTACATTGGTTTCGGCATTTAATGTAATTCCGAATTCTTTTTCAGTACGAAATTTAAACATTCTTATATCTGAGATTAAGAAAAGTTCTAGCATTGTTGGTGACATATAACGTTCGAAATAACTAAGAAGATACAGATACAGCGGCATCCAGTATCGCACTTTGTCAATATATGAATAGGAGGTTAGAAAAGTTCCGATATCCATTATGGTATCAAATACATCAAATCTACCCTGTACTTTATTGGTCTTTGCTTTGTGAATAATTTCAGCTAGATATTGTAGCTGGATAGTATAAATTCTGTTCGAGTAAAATTTAGGAAGAATATATTGGTTGCCTTGTGTATTTTGAAACAAGGATTTTAAATTATTGATTTGCAATTTTGAATCTCCAATTGCTTGAACATTCAGTATGGTAGTTGGTATGCCAGTGTTTATAAAAATATGCTCTATCATACCTTTATGTTGCAGAAATAAATTAGCTGAACTAGAATAAGAACCAGGGTAACTAATCAGAATAATTTTTTCAAAACTTTGATCCTTTATATATTCTACAACTTTTTTTACAGAGTCAACTTCATGCTTAAAAGAGTTTAAATGGGCGTACGAATTTAAATCTTGAAAAGAATAGAGCAATATCTTTTCTGTGCAGTGAATATTTATTTTGGCAGATTTAATTTCCTCATTGAAACTTTTCAAATTTTGTTTTGTAACGATTCCAGTTGTTGACAATAAATCAAAGAGCTTATGTTCAATTTCGGAATACGAATTTACATATAACATAGAAAAGATTTGAGCAAAAGAAATTATCTAGTATTACTAGAACTTAAAGAAGATATTAATAAATAATTACGCCTTAGTTCATTTTTTTTCATCTTGCCCTACTTAACTTAATTTGATTGAGCAAAATCAAAAACTGAATTGAATAATTAGAAAACAGGATCAAAAAAAGAGCAAAATCTTCTTTCAATTTTTAAATGAATTCGTATATTGCATCCTGTTATTACTACCTACTTCTTTGATATTTTTATTTTTATACATTTAAACAATGCGTTATGTATTTGTAAAAATTTTCAAATTGATTTCTTTTTAGAAAATAGGCCCCACCCTATTTTTTATTTCAAACTCAAATTAGAGGAAGATAACATTAAAAAATAATATGTAAAAAAGCAATTTATGAATGCAGTTTTGGTGGATGATGATGATTTAAATATCATTTTATTAGAAAATTTATTAGGTAAATATTGTCCGAGTGTGAATATTATTGGGCAAGCAAATTGTGTTGAAGAAGCGCTTGAAGTGATTATAAAAACTCGACCAGATATAGTATTTCTGGATATTGAGCTTCATAACCAAACAGCAAGCGATTTGTTGAATGCAATAGATTTAGAAACTCTGCAGGTAGTTATCATTAGCGCATTTGAAAAATATGCCTTGAAAATGCATAAGTATCCTGTTACTGATTATTTACTCAAACCGTTGTTGATCACAGATTTGATTTCAGCAGTGAACAAGGCACAGAAAAATATTGAAAAGGAGAAAAATAAGCAAGGTGATAATAATGCAACATCTGAGAAGGCTGAAAAGTATATTGCTTTTCCAGAGAAAGATCATTTATCAATTACCAATGTAGATGAAATTATAAGGTTAGAAGCGAAAGGTAATTATACAAAAGTGGTTACCAAAGATGAAAAAAGTATTTTAACCTCAAAATCATTGGGTGATTATGAAGAACTATTACCTCGTCATAAATTTATGAGGGTACATAATTCACATATCGTGAACCTCCAATATGTAAGTAAATATTTACGCACAAAAAATGGCAGTCTAGTTTTAATTGATGGTACCGAAGTTCCCATTTCTGCCAATAGAAAAAAAGAGGTGACAGAAAGGATATTGTTTTAGAAATCTTTATTTTTATAGAAATAAAAAAAATAAATGATTCTTTCTATTCGAGATGTAATCGTTTAAATTGCTCGATTATTTTTATATTGCACTAAAATCTTTTTACAATGAAATTTACGTTTAGTTTATTCATGCTTCTTGCGACTTGTTTTATTGCGAAGGCACAAAATGCAGATGATATAATTGGAAATTGGAAAAATGGCGAAGGTTCGGGAATTATTCAAATCTACAAAACAACCTCTGGACATTATGCAGGTAAAATTGTTTGGTTAAAGGAACCTATTGATCCTGAAACTGGCAAACCGAAATTAGATAAACGAAATCCCGATGAATCATTGCGAACTGTTCCAACCCTTGGACTTATTAATTTAAAAGGATTTAGTTTTGATCAAGAAGATAAAAATTGGGTTGATGGTACCATCTACGATCCCAAAAATGGAAAAGAATATTCATGTAAAGCCGAACTGACAAGTAAAAATGTTTTAGAAGTGCGAGGATATATTGGAGTGAGTCTTTTAGGACGAACCGATACATGGACGCGAATGGTAAAAAAGTAGACGTCTTATTTTTTTAAGGACTCACTAAATTTATACCAATATTGATAAAAGGTGAATTACCCCAATTGTTTTTTAGTACTTCATCTTTCTCTTGTCCATCATATTTATCAACTAAATTAAATCGACCATTAATTCTATAACCTGCTTGTGCACTCAACCAAAAATAACCTTTCAACTTTTTTTCAAAAACCAATCTTGGTTTGATTTCACCTCGTTGTAAAAACTTGTTGCTATTCACTAAATCAAATTGTTGACCTTCTAATTCGTATCCAGCCAATAGCATAGAATTGGTAGAAAAATTATATCGTAAATGCGCGCGTGCAGGAAATAAACATTCAAGTCCCCAATGTTCATTAAAGGTCTTATTATAAAGTAAAATTGGCACAATTAATGGTCGCCCCATTCGATAGGTTCGAGAAACACCAATAGCTAACATTCTATAATCACCTTTTTTCCAACCATACATCGCACTTCCATAAAATGTTAATCCCGATTTTGTAAATGCCCAATCTCCTTTATTATCAATAGTAGACATATCAATATTAGCTTGAACAATTATAAAATTCTTTTCATTTAATGGTTTAAAAGCTAGCACATTAAATGATTCAGCATCCATTCTATTTCGATAGACTTGTAGCATGTTTGTATCGATTGGTGTATAACTAGATCTAATTTTTGATGACCAAGAATTCAA
>DAOOQH010000123.1:0-9912 GCA_035388625.1 Chitinophagaceae bacterium
TTTAATTATCTAAGAAAATATTTTCAGGGCAAAAAAGTTTTTCTAACTGGGCATACAGGTTTTAAAGGCTCATGGATGCTTCAGATACTTTCATTGCTTGGTGCTGAAGTAAAAGGTTATTCATTAGCTCCTGAAAAATCGAACGATTTATATTATTTAATTGATGGCGATTCACTATGTAAATCAAGTGTCATTCATGATATTCGAGATGCAGAAACTTTACGAAGAGAACTTGTGCGCTTCGAACCCGATTTTGTTTTTCATTTAGCAGCGCAACCGCTTGTTTTAAAAGGATATGAAGAACCATTGTATACGTTTGAAGTAAATGGACAAGGCACAGCAAATGTATTAGAAGCACTTAAGTATTTAAATAAGCCTTGTGTGGCTGTGATGATTACAACAGATAAAGTGTATGAGAATTTAGATGATAATACCTTATTTAAAGAATCAGATAAATTAGGTGGATATGATCCTTATTCTGCGAGTAAGGCTGTTGCCGAAATAATAATTTCATCATATCGCTCATCGTTTTTTAATGCGAGTAAAATAGCTTCTCATCAAAAGTCGGTGGCTACTGTGCGTGCAGGGAATGTAATTGGTGGTGGCGATTTTGCTGATAATCGTATTGTACCAGATATCATTCGTGCCATTAAACGAAATGAAAACGTGTTATTACGTAACCCAAATGCAACTCGCCCTTGGCAACATGTATTAGAACCGCTTGGTGCTTATCTTTTATTAGCAACGAAGATGGTTGATGACCCTATCAGTTTTAATTCGTCTTACAATTTAGGTCCTCAAAAAGAAGATATTCTTACAGTTGAAGCGCTTACGCAAATTGCGATTGCAAAGGCAGGCAGAGGTTCGTATTCAATTGAAGAGAATTTAAATAAGCCACACGAAGCAGCTACCTTAATGTTAGATATTACCAAGGCTAAAAAAGAACTTGGTTGGGAACCTAAATTTGATGCAAAAACAGCCATCGAAAAAACGGTTGATTGGTATATTAATGAAGATGATGCAGACGTGAAATGCCTTCATCAAATTAATGAATATTTTGATAATTTAATTGATGATGCTGAAGATCACTAATTGTTTGCAATGAATATAGAGGAATCAAAAATCAAGGATGTTAAAATAATTCATCAGTTTCGTGCCGATGATGCAAGAGGGAGTTTTGTAAAAACATTTCATCATACTTCATTAAAGCAAAATGGAATTGATTTTGAATTGAAAGAAAGTTTTTATTCTATTTCAACACAAGATGTCATTCGTGGTATGCATTTTCATCATCCACCTTTTGATCATGATAAAATTGTATTTTGTGCAAATGGCTCAATTTTAGATTTGGCTTTAGATCTTCGAAAAAACTCACCCACATTCGGACGAGCTGTTTCTACCGAACTCTCATTCGATAATCACAAAGCCCTTTATATACCAAAAGGTTTTGCACATGGTTTTTTGACATTAAGTAAAAGCGCAACAACTTTTTATTTTGTAAGTGGTGAGTATAATAAAGATGCAGATGATGGTGTACGATACGATAGTTTTGATTTTGATTGGGGAATAAAAACGCCAATTATGTCAGATCGCGATCTTTCATTTCATGCACTGAAAGATTTTAAATCACCTTTTTAAAATAATATAAAAATGAAAGTATTTATTTCGGGCGCTTCGGGATTGGTTGGTAGTAATTGTTTGAAACATTTTACCGAAGAAGGACATGAGGTTGTTGGCACTTATTTTAGTTATCCCACAAAAAATACAGTTTATTTTAATACGCTTGATTTAAATGATGAGAAGAATTTTCATATTGAAAATTTCAAGCCTGATATCATTGTGCATTGTGGTGCACTAACACATGTCGATTATTGTGAAGATCATCAAGAAGAGAGTTACGAAAAGACGGTAGTTTCAACTAAGAATTTAATTTTATTGGCTGAGCAATTAAATGCTCGACTAGTTTATATCTCTACAGACTATGTGTTTGATGGTGCCGAAGGGCCCTATATGGAATACGCTGAAGTAAACCCTTTGAGCGTTTATGCCAAACATAAATTAGAAGGTGAATTACTTGTTTTAAAATCTTCGGATAAAAATTTAGTACTTCGTGTAACCAACGTTTATGGGAATGAAGAACGAAATAAAAATTTTGTCTCTCGAATTATTGGACAATGTTTGAATGCTCAAAAATTAACGTTGAAACTTCCACAAGATCAATATGCAACACCTGTGAATGCATGGGATATTGCTCGCGCGATGTGTTTATTATTGAAGGACGAGCATGCGGGTATCTTTCATATTGCTAGCACCGATTGGATGAATCGGGTAGAACTTGCCTTAAATGTTTTGAAATATTTTCCGGATGCTGAATATGATTTAATCCCAGTTACTACAGAAATTATGAATCAGCCCGCAGCCAGACCCTTGCGAGGTGGTTTGTTGAAAAGTAAATTCTCTGAATTGTATCCTGAGTTTTTATTTAGCAATGTAGATTCTTTTGTGCAGTGTTTTGTAAAGCCTTAATTTAAATTTCGATAAAGTTGCACAAAGGCGAGAATTAATAATATACCAGCAACACTATAATCAATTGTTTTTCGGTGCGCGGCAAAATAGGTAATAAGTTTTTGTCCTGCAAAAGCATAAATACGTAAAATAATAAGCACACCTAGACTGGCGCCTAAACTGAATAATAATATTGAAAAAGAAGTCCAGCTAAACCATGTTTTTTCGATAAAGTAGCTGCCCCAAATAACCCAAGCCGAAAGTTGAAAAGGATTGAAGATAGCGAAGAATAAAAGTTTTTTTATTTGTGTTTGATCCATCTCTTCATTTTTGATTTCTACTTCATTCTGTTTTTTATTCGCATCTCGAAATGAAAAAAAAGCCAATATAAATAGCATAAGCGCGAGCACCCATTTTATTATAATTAATATAATAGATTGTTGCATCAGCCATTGCATGCCGCTCATACATAAAAAGCAATAGGGGATTTCAATAAGCGAAATGATGATTAATGTTTTTCGAATAGCCTTTACGTTTTTACCTAATCCCAATTGAAGAACAGATAAATTAATATAACCTGGAATTAAATATCCATAAATGCCAACCGCAATGCCGAGTAAACATTGAATAATTAATTTGACTATCATGATGCTAAGATACATTCATAGATGAAGTTATTAAGCGCTATTTGTGAATCAGTTATTTTCCTATTGAGAAAGGGTGGAAATCCAGCTTATGAATTACATTATTAAATTCAATTTTGCCGCAAACAAATCAAACTAAACTATGAGACAACCAATTGGTAAACTATTATTATGTCTATTATTGTTATTTTTTAAAATTGCAGAGGCGCAAGACAATAAGGATCAAATGACTAAATTTAAACAGATAATTATTGATGGTGAGTATACTTTGCATTTAGAAACTCTATTTGAACAAGGTAAAACTAAGGCTTATCTTATTCATAATTTTCCAGGAATTTCACATATTCAATTAAGTTTTAATTATAAATCAGAAT
Source organism: Chitinophagaceae bacterium (assembly GCA_035388625.1). Classification (GTDB taxonomy): domain Bacteria; phylum Bacteroidota; class Bacteroidia; order Chitinophagales; family Chitinophagaceae; genus OLB11. The sequence continues at coordinate 3,524 of DAOOQH010000123.1, forward strand.
TAGGTGAAACGCATGAATATAAGATCAATGCAATAGGCACGAAAAATAAGTTCATCCCAATATCGAGTGAATTACAAAGTAAAATGAAGTCGATTCAGATAGAAAATATTTGCATTACTTATCATTTATTTGGCGATCAATATTGTTTGTTATACAATCGTGATCTGCCTTATTTGAGACTATCTAAAAACGGTATTTATTTTGATTATGCAAATCATTCAAAGTTATTCAATGATAAATTGTATTTCATGAATACTGATTCCAATTTAGCTTTTGAAAATGATCTTGATACAATTGCGCCGATTGCATCAAAGCAATTGAAAGAATATCAAGAGTGATGAGTAACGAATTCATTGGATTGTTGAATAAAGATCATAAGATGAACGGTGCCAACGCCACTGAAGTTGAAGAAGGTACCAAAGCTGACAACCAAATTATTTATCAATTGAATTGCAAATATGAATGATGAGTAATTAGAAAATTTGTTTATTAGAAAATTGGATATCGATTGTCTTCAATCTAACTGTACATTTGCACTTCAAAATTTTAAATATGTCAAGTGCACGATCAGAGCGAATGAAGCGTAGTAATGAATTACAAGATATGCCTAAAGCGAAATTGAATGCTGAAAATTTTAAAAAGGGAGCTCGTCTGTTTTCGTATTTAGGGAATCAAAAAGTGGCTTTTGGCTTTGGGATGTTATTTCTTATTTTATCGGCAAGCGTTGGTTTGATGTTTCCATTACTTAGTGGGAAGATGTTTGGTATGCTGGGTAACGGCGATAAAACGCAAATGATTGAAAATTTGAAAAAGCTTGACGGACTTGGACTTAAACTTTTATTGATATTGGTGGTGCAAGGATTTTTTAGTTTTGGTAGGGTTTTTATGTTTACCAAGGTGACTGAAAATTTATTACAAGGTTTGCGAAATCAAGCTTATGAAAGATTGATTAAAAAACCAATGGCATTCTTCAGTCGCAATCAATCGGCTGAATTAAGTAGTCGATTAGCCACCGATTTAAATGTAATTTCGGAAGCCTTTACCATGAATATTGCTGAAATTATTCGTCAAACAATTGTTGGTGTGGGTGGATTAATCATCATCATGACGAGCACAAATTTTCAGGTAGCCAAATGGTTTTTAATTATCATTCCGCCATTAAGTGTGGTAGCCATTTTGTTTGCACGAAAAATTAGAGGTTATAGTAAACGGTTTCAAGATAAAATTGCGGATGCAAATATTATTGTTGGAGAAAGCTTAACGGGAATCACCAATGTAAAATCGTTTACGAATGAACAATATGAAATCAACCGTTACAATTCAAAAACACTAGAGATACGAAATTTTGGTTTGCAATATGGTGTGTTTCGAGGCGCTTTTTTTGCATTTGTAATTACCTGTATTTTTGGGGCTATCTTTTTTATGCTTTATAAAATGTTGCAATTAAATGCAACAGGTGTTATAACGGGTGAAGAGTTTGGTAAGTTTATGATGTTAGCCTTATTTGTAAGTGGAAGTTTAGGAGGTTTGCCCGAGCAAATAGCAAGTATACAGCGTGCATTAGGTGCCACAGATCGGGTATTTGAAATTATTGATGAAGATATCGAAGAGGTGCAAAAAAGTAATCATGATGAACTAAAAACAAAGGGTGAAATTGAATTGAGACATATTGAATTTAATTATCCAACAAGAGAGAATTTTAATGTCTTAAAAAATATTTCGTTTAAGGCAAAGGCGGGTCAAACCGTTGCTTTAGTGGGTAGCAGTGGAAGCGGAAAAAGTACAATAGCTAATTTATTACTTCGTTTTTACACACCCGATCAAGGACAAATATTATTAGATGGCGTTGATATTCAAAGTTTAGATTTGACTTCATTACGTAAACAAATTGCCTATGTACCTCAAGAAGTTATTTTATTTGCGGGTACTATAGCCGAGAATATTGCATATGGAAAAGTAGGTGCTACTCAAACTGAAATTGAAGATGCAGCTCGTAAGTCGAATGCCTTTGATTTTATTAATACGTTTCCTGAGAAGTGGCAAACTTTAGTAGGTGAAAGAGGTATTCAATTAAGCGGTGGTCAACGTCAACGAATTGCCATAGCAAGAGCTGTATTGAAAAATCCTTCCATTTTAATTTTAGATGAGGCAACAAGCAGTCTTGATAGTGAAAGTGAGCAATTAGTGCAAGATGCTTTAGATAAATTGATGATAGGGCGCACCAGTATTGTGATTGCGCATCGTTTATCAACCATTAAAGATGCCGATAAAATTGTCGTCCTTCATCAAGGCGAAATTGTTGAAGAAGGTACGCATCAAGAATTGGTGAATAAACAAGATGGTTTTTATGTAAAATTGAGTAAGATGCAGATTGGGTAACGGCTTTCGAACATCAACTGAAGACCATCGACCATCGACCATCGACCATCGACCATTGACTATCGACCATTGGCTATTAGCCGCCGACGAGTAACGATAAACCATTAACCATTAAAAATTAACCTATGCCTTTTAAGTTTGAAAAATTAGAAATTTGGAATCTTGCTGTTGATTTAGCAGATGAAGTTCATGTATTAACTCGGAAATTTCCGAAGGAAGAAATGTTTTCGCTCACATCACAGTTTAAACGTGCATCCGATTCAATTGCTCTAAATATTGCGGAAGGATCTATTGGGCAAACCAATCCAGAACAACGACGTTTTATGGGATTCTCAATTCGCTCATCTGCTGAATGTGTAACCTGCTTGTACTTAGCAAGAAAGAGAAATTATATTGATGATGCAGAGTTTGATTTGTTTTATAAAAAGTTGGAATTGTTGTTTGCCAAGATGAATAAATTTAGAAGTCTACTCACTACTGTTCGTTGAAGATCGACCATAGACTATAGACCACGGAACACAGACCATTGACTATTGACCATTGACTAGACTATTTTCGAGGTTATATTAACATTAATTCTGATTTAAAAATAGACTTATAATGTATCTGAAACTATATTTGGGGTTTGAACTCTTATAAACACTCAAATAATACACATGATACAAACTCCACACTTTTGTTCAACTAAGGTTGAATCTATTCATTTTAGTAAAAAGATTTCGGTTCGATTTTTATTCTCAGGTTTACTGATGATAGCATTGTTCTTGAATACTTCACTTAGCTATGGTCAATTACTTCAATGGAATACTTTTGGCAATGCAGGAACCGAAACCACAGAGCCAAGTGTTGGAAATAATATTAATATTTCTTCCTCTAACTTAACACAAGGTGGAATTACAGCGGCGGGAAATACAAATCGATTTGGAGGCAGTGGTTGGTTTAATACTGGAAATACATCTGGAGGAAATACCTTATCAGAAGCTATTGCTGGTAATGATTATATACAGTTTATAGTTACCCCAAATGCTGGTTTTAGTTTTACACCAACTTCTCTTGATTTTAATTGGGATAGATCTAGTACAGGACCTACAAATGTCACTCTCCGTTCATCTGTTGATGGATACACGACAGATCTGGGTTCAGTTTTAGGTATGTCAACGGGGTTTGTAACATTAAGAACGTTAACTATTTCTGGACTTTCAAATATCACAACAGCTACAACTTTTCGATTATATGGATACGGAGCATCAGCAACTACTGGTACAGGTGGTTTTGATATTGGAACGAACGTAGTGAATGTTCAATTAAATGGAACCACAGCCTCAACTGCCACACCAACAATTAATTTAACCGGTTCTAATTCAGCACTGACTACAACCTATGGTACTGCATCTGCAACAACAAGTTTTGGAATAGATGGTAGTGATATGACCAATTCAATTGTTGTTGGCCCATTAGCAGGTTTTGAGTTTGCTGATAATAGTGTTGGAACCTATTTTTCAACCCTTACTTTACCAAATGCAAGTACGGTTAGTAAAACCATTCTAGTTCGATTAGCAGCCAATACACCTTTCGGTACGTATTCGGGTAATATACCTGTAACTAGCACTGGCGCTGCATCTCAGTCAATCTCAATTCCGGTCAGTACGGTAAATGCCAAATCAATTAGCATCACTGGCCTTACAGCAAATAATAAGCCTTTTGATGGGAATACAGATGCTACATTATCAGGTACGCCAAGTTTAGTAGGCGTTGAGTCTGCTGATATAAGCAATGTTATATTAGGAGGCACCGCAATTGCAACCTTTGCAAGTTCGGCAGTTGCCAATGGAATAGCAGTTTCAGTTATAGGTTATACGATTTCTGGTTCGGCTTCTGCCAATTATACTCTCACTCAACCAACCGGCTTAACAGCAAATATTACTCCGGCCTCATTATTGCCTCAAGTCATCACATTTGACCCATTGGCCAATGTGGTTTATGGCGACGCACCCATTACACTCACTGCAACTGGTGGCGCCTCAGGCAACCCAGTTACGTATTCAAGTTCAAATACTAATGTTGCAACTATAGCAGGAAATGTATTAACAATAGTTGGTGCAGGTTCATCGATCATCACGGCATCGCAATTAGGTGATGGTACAACTTATGCAGATGCTGTGCCCGTAGATCAGACCCAAACTGTTAATGTAAAACCATTAACTATTTCAGGAGGAAGTGCAAATAATAAAGTGTATGATGGCACCAATGCTGCTACAGTAAATGCGGGTACACTCATTGGCGTTGTAGGCCTTGATGATGTGAATTTAAGTGGAACTTCTGGCACCTTTGCCAGTATAAATGTAGCAAATGGTATTTCTGTAACGAGTGCATTTACATTAATTGGAGCAGATGCGTTGAATTATTCTTTAACTCAATCAATCTATATAGCTGATATTACAATAGCCTCTCAAACAATTATTTTTAATGCACTGAGTTCAAAAACTTTTGGTGATGCAGATTTTCAACTCACCGCAACAGGAGGTAATTCTGGAAATATAATTACTTATGCAAGTGATAATAATGCAGTGGCGATTGTTACTGGCGATATGGTAGAAATTGTAGGCGCTGGAACGGCAAATATTACAGCATCGCAAGCTGGTAATTCAAATTATTCGCCAGCGGTTGATGTTATACAACAATTGCAAGTCAATCAAGCAACACAAACAATTGTGTTTGCCGCACTGCCAAATAAAACAACTGATGATATCTCATTTACATTAACGGCAGTTGGCGGAAACTCTGGCAATCCAATCACCTATCAAAGTAGTGATCCATTGGTAGCTTCGGTAGCTGGAAATGTTGTTACAATTAATGGTGTTGGAACTACATCAATAACAGCGTCTCAAGCTGGCAATGCAAATTATTCTGATGCAATAGATGTTGTTAGAAGTTTGACAGTGACTTGTCCGTTAGTAGCAGGTTGGGATATGAATCCATTAACTGGTGGCTCAAATAATTTTGGCGTGAGTCCTTATTCTGCTTCAACAAGTAATTCAAATGCAACTATTGGTGGACTTACACGAGGAACAGGAGTGAGTGCCTTAGGAACTGCTGCCGCTCGAGCTTGGGGAGGTTTAGGATGGAATAATCCTACAGCTCTAGATAATATTAATGCAAATAAATTTATCACATTTACAGCCAAATCGAATACAGGATTTATTATGAATTTATGTTCTGTAAGCCCTATTAATTATCGCCGTTCAACAACTGGGCCAACTAATGGGTTATTACAATATAGTTTAGATGGAACAAATTTTGCGGATATTACAACGCTTAATTTTACTTCATCTTCGTCTTCGGGCGCTTCAGCAGGTAGTGTTGATTTGTCATCAATTACTTCTTTGCAAAATATTGGGTCTTCAAAAACGATCACTTTCCGATTGATTCCTTATGGCGCTTCCAATGCTTCTGGAACTTTTTATTTATTTGATATTGCAAATTCTTTGGAAAATGATTTTGCGCTAACTGGTGAGATTGCACCTTGTACACCAACGTCAAATAATACGGTTGTTGCAGCATGCGATATGTATTTGTGGAGTGAAAATGGACAAACCTATACCGTCTCTGGGACTTACTCGAATACGGTTGATTGTCATACAGAGAGCATTGATTTAACTATTACAACTTCACTTGTTTGTCAAAACGGAGGTATTAATAATGTAAATTGTGGATGCGATTGTCTCCCAGGTTTTATTGGCACGAATTGTGAAATCGCAGTTTGCAATACAAATTTTGGTTCTTCATCTCAAACTTCTTGTAATTCATATTCTTGGAATGGGACAACTTATACAGCAAGTGGAATTTATAGTGGCACCTTTGTCAATATTGGAGGATGTGATTCTATTCATACATTAAATCTTACAATTAATTTAAGTAATACTGGATCATCATCTCAAACATCATGTAATTCATATACTTGGAATGGAACAACCTATACAGCAAGTGGTACACCAACTCATACCTATACA
>DAOOQH010000124.1:0-9891 GCA_035388625.1 Chitinophagaceae bacterium
CTCCGCTATTTGTATAAGTTGTATTATTTAAAGTCCAAAAATAACTTCCACATGCAGTTAAAGTGATCGATGAATTTGTGGCTGGTATGATGGTTAAATTTAAATTAGATGTTTGACAACCAGAGACGAAACTATAATTACCTGAACTTGTATACGTGGTGCCATTCGTTGGCCATGTATAGGTATTGCAAGCGGTAATGGTATTTGTAGTTGATGTCAATGGAATGATAGTGAGATTTAAAGTAAAAATTTGGCATCCTAATGTAAAAGAATAAGTTCCAGAGTTAGTATAAGTAAGTCCATTTGCAGCCCAAGTATAGCTATTACAAGATGTAGCATTTGTTGTTTGATGTGGAATAATGGTAAGATTTAAACTTGCCGTATTTACACAACCACCTGCATTTAAAGATGTATAAGTATAATTGCCAGTATTTGTATAAATAGTACCATTCCATAAATAAGATCCACAAGCTGTTATCGTTAAGGGAGGGGTTGTGGTGCTATAATTGATTGTCAAAACAAGTGTGTCAAAGCGCGGACAGCCTGCACTCGTTAATCCTGTTGATGTATAAAATCCGGTATTCGTAAAAGTTTGATTTGTTGCAAGCCATGTATATGAATTACATGCTGTAATTGTTGTTTTACTGGTCACAATATTCGGCTGGGTAATCGTTCTAGTTATTGTTGCTGAACAAAGATTTTCTTCCGTGACTGTGATCGTATAAATACCAGGTAATAAATTTGGAAATAGATTACTCGTCTGCGGTACCCCATTATTTAGTTTGTATAAAATAAGTCCATTTGCATTCGCCGTATTTACAATTAAATTACTTGTGCCTCCATTACAAGCTATTGATGAGTTAGATGGTATAATTGTTAAAGCACATATTGGTTGACATTTAACCCTAACTTTTAATTTAATGTCATCTATAATCCAATTGGCTGGGCTATTACCTGTCGTAATTGAACCACTGCCTCCATTAACATAACCATAGATTCTTAGCGTTAAAGGCGTATTACTCGTAACCCTTGTTATGGTTGGATTTAAATAAGCCCATGTTGAATTTGCACTCACACTGATATTGCCTATACTACTGGTGAAATTATTGGCGCTTGTGCGAATATCAATATTGGTTGGACCAGTACTTTTCGAAAGTGAACCAAATTGTATTGAATCTAAAATAAGTTGAAACCCTGCTGAAGGCGTCAGCACAATTTGAAAATATGCACTCGTATCTAATACTTGTAAGTTTTTATTACGTGCCGTGATTCCCGCATGCATTTGCGATGATGCCCCAACATAATTTGAAGGATCTGAATTGGTTATTAATAGCGATGTTTGACTAGTATTGGCATTATTGCCTTGGGTAATACCTGATACCGTGAGATTGGCAAACGGAATGCCGCTAGTTGCTAAATTGGTAGGAGTTGATATTGGACCAAAATTATATCCTACCCAAGTATTTTTTGCATTAATTTGAATGAGATAATCTTCCGTCTCACCAAATCCATAACTCAAACATGGACTCAAGCCTGCACCCGCTATGCCCTCAGCAATGGTAACCCGCATTCGTGTTATTCCTTCAAGAGCTGTGCATGGAATGGTGATATTTCCAACCACTGTTCGCGGTCCTTGAATAGATGAAGGTTCAATAAAGACTTGTTCACCAGCATCAGTAAATGAACCGTTATGATTAAAATCAATCCATATCGAAGTGCCGAATGAATAATAGGGTGCAGCTGGTATATCACAATCATCTACAAGTATCGAAAATGGAATTACAGCGCCTAATTCAACATTTGTTAGATTTCCTAAATCTGTAAAATTTGAATACCGTTTTAAAATGGATCCCGGTCCGGTAGCTGCAACATAACAAGTGCTTGCATTTGAAACACCATTGAAATTAAAAACAAGTATTTCTTCATCTGAAACACTTGTGGCACCTGAATTGCAATAACATTGTAAATAGGGTGCCATCGTAATTTGAATAGGTATTGAGGATGCAGATAAACCCGATTGTAAACAAGTGACTGTACAATAATAGTTTTGTTCAGTAATAAGTGTTGGTGAAGTATAAAGTATTGAAGTGGCTCCTGGTATAAGACCATTATTATTATACCATTGATAAGTGAATCCAGTATTTGGTAAAATATTTTGTAAAGATAAGTTCACTGTTTTGCCACTGCATACTGCATATGAAATTGTTGCTGGTGTGCATGAAAAAGGTATTTCAGCTTGGGTATTTCCTGGAAATGGAATACCTGCGCAAGTTGAAGATGGCGAAATATTTAAAATATAATCTTCTGTTTCACCCCATGAATAAGTAACACATGGTGAGGATATTGGTGCATTTTGTTCAATTGTGATTACGCGCATACCAGTTAGACCTGTTAATGCTGTCGTAGGTATTTGAATACTTCCTATCTCAATATGCGCTCCGTTAGTAGCAGTTGGTGAAGTATAGACCAATTCGCCAGGATCTGTAAATAATTGATTTTGATTGTAGTCAATAAAAATAGCACTTGTATTGGCATCATTATTGGACCCACAAATTCCTATTTCTATTGAAAAAGGAACAAGACCACCTTGTTGAACATTTGCCGGAGCAAGTGATTGATAATTGGAATATAAATTTTGGACCGAACCAGGACCCGGAGCAAGCGATGAACAATTTGAACAATTACTTGAATTGCCAAAACTAAATTTTATTATATCCTCATCTGAATTTGAAATGGCATTGCTAGTGCAATAGCAACCATAACTCGGGCTCATTGGAAGAAATAATGGCGTTGATATTGTGGTTGAAGATGATGCACCACAACTAACAATACATCGATAATACTTATTACTTGTTTGATTGGTAATTTGATTTGAATTGGTACCTAAATTCACTAAATTATTTGTGAAGGAAAGATTGTCGGCACGTTGCCATTGATAAGAAATTTGACCGCCTTGAACGGAATTTTGTGTTGACAGAATAAAGGATACGCCAGCACAGGCTCCAGAAACGGAAGCCACAGTATTTCCAGGATTGGGATTGCCCGAACAAAGCGGCACCGTAACATAAGTGATTCTTAACGTAGGGCGCTGATTTCCATATGTTGAACTTTGTAATAGTGTAGTTCCTGTAATCGGCGTTGTACTTGCTAAGCCAATTGATTTTGCAGCAGAACTATTTGTATAAAAATTAATGGCGTTCGTTGCATATCCCAATTTTCCCCAATCAGTTAAAACCTGTAAGCTTCCACCATTATAGGTAAAACTATCATTGAATGGGGCCTGTATATACGTATTGGCACCGCCTAGAATCGAAAAATTAGTACTCGAAAAAACTGGTGTAACACCTACTATTAATGAATTCCACATGACGTTGGTTGGAAATGTAGTAGATGAAGTATTCGACATCCAAACATTAAATGTATTACTGCCAAATATTCTACTCGTATCTTTTTTTAGCCACTCTAAAGAAATAATCTTTGAACCTGATGGTATATTTAATTCAGCTGCAGTATAAATATAAGCATGCCTCGAATAATTTAATAAACCTGCATTGCCAGTATTTCTATATATAGGTCCATATGCAAATCCACCCGGACCACTTTGATTACCAATTACGGCTTGAACAATCGTTTGAGCGAACATGCTTTTTGCTGAAAGACCCAATACGAGTGTTAGAGCTAGTAATATTTTGAATAAATCTTTTATCATGTTCTATTTTGTTTTTGAGTTAATTGTTTAACTTCTTTTAGTTGAAATTTAAAATATCAAGGCAATCAAAATCTGTATATGAAGTCTTTGTGTTCAAATGCAAAATTACGGCAATAGAATCTTTTTGATTACTATATTTGCGTGATGTCTATCGAAAATATATATACAGTGTTTACTAAATTTCCTTCTGTTCAAACAGATACTCGGAAATTGAAAAAAGATGATATTTATTTTGCACTCAAAGGAGAGAATTTTGATGGGAACCAATTTGTGAAACAAGCTTTTGATTTAGGTGCTTCATATGCTGTTATAGATAATAGAACCTACTTGCCAGATGATGAGAATAGTGCAAAATGTTTCGTTGTTGATGATACTTTGCAAAGTTTGCAAGAACTAGCGAACTTCCATCGTAAACAATTTTCAATTCCCTTTATTGCCATTACAGGAAGCAATGGGAAAACCACTACTAAAGAATTAGTGATGTCAGTGCTCTCTCAGAAATATATTACATATGCAACTGAAGGCAATTTAAATAATCATATCGGAGTTCCATTAACCATTTTAAAAATTAAGATGGATGCTGAAATGGCTATTATCGAAATGGGGGCCAACCATCAAAAGGAAATTGAATTGTATTGTAAAATTGCTGAGCCGACTCATGGTCTTATCAATAATTGTGGCAAGGCACATCTTGAAGGGTTTGGAGGGATAGAAGGCGTTAAAAAAGGGAAAGGAGAACTATACGATTATTTAAAACAAAATGATGGTGTGATTTTCCGAAATGCTGATTTAGACTATTTGGTTCCGATGTCAGATGGTGTGAATCATATAATTACTTATGGTTCAGCAAATGCAGATTTTACTGGAATAGCTATAATGAATGATGGGATGGTGGGTGCTGCAATTACAACACCACGAAACGAATGCACAATAAAAACCCAATTGGTTGGAGAGTACAATTTTGCAAATATTATGGCTTCGTTTGCAATTGGCAGGTCCTTTAATATATCTATCGAAAAAATTAAATCCGCCTTAGAAGAGTATCGACCAACCAATAGCCGTTCGCAATTAATTAAGCTAGGTACAAATACAATTATTTTAGACGCCTATAATGCTAACCCAACCAGTATGATAGCGGCTATTCAAAATTTTATGAATGCTGATTATCCCAATAAAGTCATCATCATCGGTGCCATGAAAGAACTAGGGTTGTCAAGTTTAGAAGAGCATCAAAAATTAGTTTTTTTTCTTGAAGAGAGCAATTGGAATCATGTTGTTTTAGTAGGTGGTGATTTTGCAAAAGTGATTCATCCTTATCTCTATTTCGAAAATTCATCTGAAGCAAAACTTTGGTTTGAAAAACAACAATTTAAACATACAGCCATTTTAATTAAAGGCTCGAGAGCATTTGCCATGGAAAAAGTGATTCAATCAGAATAAAGATGCCAAAAAAAATAGAAACGACAAAAGATAAAATGGTAGTTGGTTTAGGCCTATTGTGTTTCATCTATATCCTAAATCCCTCCTTTGGTATATTTGAAATACTGCCTGATAATTTGCCCTTCATTGGTAATTTAGACGAAGGTTTGGCAACAACTTTATTGCTTTGGTGTTTAAATTATTTAGGATACAATATCGGTTCATTCTTTAATAAAAAGTAAATGCTTAAAATTTTAGTTACTGGTGGTGCGGGTTATATTGGTTCACATACTATTGTTGATTTAATAGAAAATGGTTACGAGGTTATTTCAATTGATAATTATTCTCGTTCCAATAAAAAAGTAATTGAAGGTATACATGCTATTACAGGAGTACATGTGAAAAATTACGAAATTGATTTATGCAATTATTACCAAACTTCCCAAGTGTTTGAAGCCGAAAAAAATGTTGCAGGCATCATTCATTTTGCTGCGTACAAGTCGGTTGGTGAAAGTGTAGAATTTCCAATAATGTACTATGAAAACAATATGAATTCACTCTTCAATATTTTGAAATGTATTCAAGAATTTAAAATTCAGCATTTTGTGTTTTCTTCCTCTTGTTCTGTTTATGGCAATGTAAAAAAATTGCCTGTCACTGAGTCCACCCCTCTTTCAAAACCTGAATGTGCTTATGCTGCAACTAAGCAAATGGGTGAACAAGTGATTTTAGACTTTATAAAAACCTCAGCCTCAAATGCAATTTTGCTAAGATATTTTAACCCTGTTGGAGCGCATTTGTCGGGTTTAATAGGAGAGGTGCCTTATGGTAAACCCAATAATTTGGTTCCAATTATTACACAAACTGCCATTGGCTTACATGATAAAATGTATGTTTGGGGAAACGATTATCAAACCCGTGATGGCTCCTGTATTCGCGATTATATTCATGTGATGGATATCGCTTCGGCTCATACTTTGGCATTTGATTATTTACTAAATCAACGAAATCAGAGTAATTACGAAATTTTTAATGCGGGATCTGGTAATGGGGTATCAGTGCTAGAAGCTATTCAATCATTTGAAAATATCAGTGGCATCAAGTTAAACTATGAGATGGGGCCACGTCGACCAGGAGATGTTGAAGCTATTTATGCGAATAACGATTTGATAGCTGCCCAATTGGGTTGGAGGCCGAAGCATAATCTAGATACAATGATGAAAACAGCTTGGGATTGGGAAAAAAACTTATCAGGAAAATTATAAAATGAATTGCAGAAATTAGAGGATGAAATTTGATTTTCTATTTCTGACCCTAATTTTTTGATTTCTCACTTTTTTAAAATAATTTCACGGTAAATAAAATAATTTCAAACCGTTCTTCAATTTTTTAAAGAGCTAAAATATTTAATATGAAAAAACACTTACTTCTCTCAATCTTGGTTTTGTCTTCCTTTTTAATGAAGGCGCAAGTCCCAGAATATTATAATACATCAGTTTCAAGTGTAATTAATAATTATCCTTTGAGTTCAAATTCATTCAACAAAGCACAATGGATATTTCCTGCTGGAGAGTTTAATGCGGGAGGAACAGGCATTGGAGCTTCACCTTATGTTGGAAATATTTCAAAAATCTTTCTAAGAATGGGAAATTCAGTTTCCTTTAATCCTTATTCTAATTTTACAATTTCATTGACACAAAACCTATCGGGTATGACTTCCTTCGGAACAACAGCGCCTATTGCATATAGTTTTGTTACGGGTCTTACGCCATGTTTTTATCAAGCTAGCGGATTTAGTTTTGTAGGAGCAACGCCAAATAGCTGGTACGGAATTCAACTCAATACTTCTTTTCAATATGATCCTGCACTACCTCTACTTGTAGAAATTAAAGTATCTGGGGGGTCTGGAAATAGTATTTCTCTCACCAATACTTCAACGCCACGTCGCTTATATGGTGGGTATTCTGCGTCATCTGCAACCAATGCAACAGGTGTTTTAAACTTTGGATTTAATATGATTCAAACACCATTACCAGTTCAATTATTTTCATTTAATGGCCACCAAAATGGAAGTGCTGATATTTGCAAGTGGACTACAAATAGTGAAACTAATAATGCATTCTTTAGCTTACAACATTCAACTGATGGAATCAATTTTGTAACCATTCAAAAAGTAAATACAAAAGCCTCAAATGGTAATAGTTCTACCTCATTGAATTATGAAGGTGTCAATAATATGCCTTCATTAGGACATAATTATTATCGCTTGGCTCAAGTAGATATAAATGGAACGACTTCACTGAACAGTCATATTATCGATTTATTTAGAACCTCAGATGGTAATCAAGTAAGTGTTTATCCAAATCCAACAACAGATTTAGTGAATGTAGATTTCTTTGTAAATAAAACTTCAAACATCTTAATTAAGCTTGTTGATATAAATGGTCGTATTATCAAACAGGTAAAGAATGTAGCAAATGAAGGTGCAAATCATATTCCGATTCAATTGAGTGAATTTTCAAAAGGGTTATACATGATTCATCTTATCGAAAATGACAAGTTGGTATCAACACATAAAATCACAAAAGAGTAATTCAAAATAAATTTTTAATTTAAGAAATCCCTGAACAATATATGTTTCAGGGATTTTTTTTTGATTTGGAATTATTGTAATCAATGGATGTATATCTAACAAGTTATTCTGACCTCAACGCATAATGACTCTAAATAATTTTTTATTTTAAATGTAAAAAAATTGTTGTTGTATGAATTCCTTTATATATTGAGGTCATAAAATAATAAGCATGAAGATTCTTGAAATAAAAGTAATGAAAGGTCCAAATTATTGGAGTTCTAAGCGTCACAAATTAATTGTGATGTTATTAGATTTAGAAGATCTTGAAGAGAAGCCAACTAATTTAATTCCAGGCTTCTTAGATCGAATCAAAGCTATGTTTCCATCAATGTATTCACATAGATGCAGTGAGGGAGTTGAAGGAGGTTTTTTTCAACGTGTTGAAGAAGGAACTTGGATGGGGCATGTAATTGAACATATCGCTCTCGAACTTCAAACACTTGCTGGAATGGAAACTGGTTTTGGAAGAACTCGTGGGGCTTCTAAAAAAGGAGTATATCATGTGGTGTTTTCATATCTTGAAGAAGAAGTTGGAAAGCAAACTGCATTGGCAGCAGTTGAAATTGCCGAACGTCTAATTCATGGTGCAGATTTTGATGTCAATTCATTTATTCAAGAATTGCGCGTCATTCGTGAAAAGGTTCGTCTCGGACCAAGTACAGGTTCAATTGTTGAAGAAGCAATCAATAGAGGTATACCTTGGATCAGATTAAATAAAAACTCATTGGTTCAATTGGGCTATGGCATTAATCAAAGACGAATACAAGCTACCATTGCAAGTACAACAAGCAATATCGCAGTTGAAATCGCCTGTGATAAAGAAGATACTAAAAATTTGCTCGAAGCTGCTGAAGTGCCTGTGCCACGAGGAAGAATTATTTATGATGAAGAAGATTTAAAAGCTGCCATCGATAAAATAAAATATCCTATCGTATTAAAGCCAATAAACGGGAATCATGGTCGTGGAGCAACAACAAATATAGTAGATTGGGAAAGTGCTTTAAGTGCTTTGGAAATTGCCAAAAAGCATTCAAGAGGAATAATATGTGAGAAGTTTATAACTGGTCATGATTTTAGATTATTAGTTATTAATTACAAATTTATTTGTGCTGCACGACGAACACCTGCCTGTGTTACAGGAGATGGAACAAGTACTTTGCAACAACTAATTGATGCTGTAAATGCCGATCCTCGTCGTGGATTTGGGCATGAAAAAGTATTGACTCAAATTAAAATGGATGCAGTTACTGAAAAAATATTAGCAGATCGCGAACTTACTCTTGAGAGTGTAATTGCAAAAGACGAAATCTTATACTTGAAGCCAACAGCGAATTTAAGCACAGGAGGCACTTCAACCGATGTAACCGATTTTGTTCATCCAAATAATATATTTCTTGCCGAAAGAATTGCGCGAATTATTGGTTTAGATATTTGTGGTATTGATATTATGGCAAGCGATTTATCAACACCACTCGAAGAAAATGGAGGCGCTATTTTAGAAGTGAATGCTGCACCAGGTTTCAGAATGCATATTGATCCAAGTGAGGGATTAGCGCGTAATGTGGCCGAACCAGTAATTGATATGCTTTATCCTCCAGGTTCTAGTACTCGAATACCTATTATTGCAGTGGGCGGTACAAATGGAAAAACAACGACCACACGTTTAACAGCTCACTTGGTTAAAAGTATGGGACATAAAGTTGGGTTTACAACAACTGATGGTGTGTATATTCAAAATCAAATGATGATGAAAGGTGATTGCACTGGACCAATGAGTGCGGAATTTGTTTTGAAAGATCCTACTGTTGATTTTGCTGTTTTGGAATGCGCACGTGGAGGCATTTTGCGTGCTGGTTTAGGATTTCATCAATGTGATATTGGAATTATAACCAATGTAAGTGCTGATCATCTAGGTTTAAGTGGAATTGATACAATTGAACAATTATCACGAGTTAAAGCAGTTGTGGCACAAAGTGTTATGAAGTCGGGTTATGCTATTTTAAATGCGGACGACGATTTAGTCTATAAAATGAAAGAAGGTCTCGATTGTAATATCGCACTTTTTAGCATGGACCCTAAAAGTAAAAGAATTAAAGAACATTGCGATAAGAATGGGATTGCAGCAGCT
>DAOOQH010000125.1:0-9823 GCA_035388625.1 Chitinophagaceae bacterium
GTTTGAACATATTCAATTTCTTCAGGACTATCCGCTGGGAAATAATTGATTGCTACTACTGGTGTGATGCCGAACTTTTTACAATTTTCAATATGCTTTTCTAAGTTTTGAAAACCTTTTATAACCTTCTCAATACTTGGGTTATTATACTCCTCTTTTTTAGCACCACCATGATGACGAAGTGCACGTATAGTAGCGACTAATACAATGGCATCAGGTTTTAAATTACCATATCCACATTTGATATTCATGAATTTTTCTGCACCCAAATCAGCTCCAAAACCAGCTTCTGTTACAACATAATCGCCAAGTGAAAGTCCCATTTTTGTTGCCAAAATTGTATTGGTACCTTGTGCAATATTGGCAAACGGACCACCATGTAAAATAGCAGGATTACCCTCAAGGGTTTGCACTAAATTTGGTTTGATTGCTTCTTTCAGCAATAATGCCATAGCACCTTCTGCTTTTAAATCGCGCGCGAAAATTGGTTTTTTATCAAAAGTAAATCCAATAAAAATATTCCCTAAGCGCAATTTTAAATCATCAATATCTTTTGCCATACACAAAATAGCCATCACTTCAGAAGCTGGCGTGATATTAAAACCGTCTTCACGTGGAATCCCATTTGCAGTGCCGCCAATTCCAATGATGATATGACGCAACGCTCGGTCATTCATATCCATCACCCGTTTCCATTTAATGGTTCGAGGATCGATATTTAAATTGAATTGTTTGTTTTGTAAATTATTATCAATTAATGCTGACAATAAATTATTGGCTTTTTCAATGGCAGCAAAATCACCTGTAAAGTGTAAATTAATATCTTCCATCGGAATCACTTGCGAATAGCCACCGCCAGCAGCGCCTCCCTTCATACCAAATACTGGGCCTAATGATGGTTCACGTAAAACCACGATCGCCTTTTTACCTAATTTATTTAATCCTTCATTTAAACCAATTGAAACCGTTGTTTTTCCTTCGCCAGCTGGTGTTGGATTGATAGCAGAAACTAAAATAAGTTTGGACTTTTTAATCTTTTCTTCATCAATTAATTCAAGTGGTAATTTAGCTTTATTTTTTCCATAGTATTGGAGATCATCATTTGAAATACCAATTTTATCAGCTATTTCTTTAATATGTTGAATGGTTGCATTTTGAGCAATTTCTAAATCTGAAGGGAACATAAATTTTATTTAAATTAAAAATAGAAAGCATAAATGTAAATAATAAAATCAGAATTTACCAAACTCTGGAAAAACGAAGTCTTCATTTAAAATGAACCTTTCATTCGGATAAATTTCTTTCATACTTTTGCTGGAATGAGTATACCTTATTTTTTTGAGCCCTATACCGATTTTTCACATATCACCTTAAATGAAGCGTCTGTTCATCACGCCATTCATGTACTACGCATGAAACTTGGCGATCAATTAATTGTTACAAATGGCCATGGGTCTAAAGCATTATGTAAAATTATTAATATCTCAAAAAGAGATTGTGCGATCGAAGTAATTGATTCAGAAATAATTCCCCTACCTATTGGAAATTTACATATTGCCATTGCCTTTACAAAAAATCCAGCGCGTATTGAATGGTTTTTAGAGAAGGCAACCGAAATTGGGATTCATACCATTACCCCATTAATTTCAAAAAGAAGTGAGAAAATTCATTTTAAAAAAGATCGATTTGAAAAGATATTAGTCTCTGCTATGTTGCAATCTAAATCATGCTTTTTACCAATTTTAAATGAAGCAACCTCTTTAGTTGACGTGCTAAATGGAGATGAAGAAATAAAATGTATAGCCCATTGTGAAGAGGACCAGGAACGATATCATTTAAAAAACTATATTCAAGAGAAAAAAAATACGTTAATTTTAATTGGGCCCGAAGGTGATTTCACTAAAGAAGAAATACATTTGTGTCTTGAAAAAAATTGTAAGCCAGCAACTCTTGGTAATAGCCGACTCCGAACCGAAACGGCAGGTTTATTTGCCTGTGTTGTTTTTAATTCTCAAATTGCATCATTATGAAATTAAACCTAATTAAATTTAATTTACTTTTATTGGTTGTTCTTTTAAGTTTTGCTTCATCATCGGTGTACGCGCAAAAAATGAAATTGGGTCTTTTGGTTTATGGTGGTGGAGGCGATTGGTACTCGAATCCTACTGCACTTAAAAATTTAGCCCGTTTTAGCAATGCCAATTTAGGTACTACTTTTGAAACCCAAGAAGGACAGGTTGAGGTAGGCAGTAGAGAGCTTTTAAACTACCCCATTCTATTTGCAACTGGGCATGGGCGCATCATGTTTAATGATATGGAAGCGCAAAATTTACGAACGTATTTAATGGGTGGTGGCTTTTTGCATATTGACGACAATTATGGTTTAGATAAATATTTACGTCCCGCTATGAAAAAAGTATTTCCAGAATTAGATTTTGTTGAACTGCCTTTTTCTCATTCAATTTATCATCAAAAATATGATTTCGCCAATGGGGTTCCCAAAATTCATGAGCATGATAGCAAACCTCCTAAAGGATATGGGTTAATTTACCAAGGGCGATTAGTTTGTTTTTATACTTTTGAAACCGATTTAAATGATGGTTGGGAAGATCCGGAAGTACATAAAGACCCAGAAGAAAAACGCCAATTAGCATTACGTATGGGCGCTAATATAATACAATACGCCTTTATGAATTTGTAAAACCGAGATTTGGCTAATACCGATTCTCGAGCTAACTTCGAGTAATTAAGGTAAAATTCATAAACGCTTAAATTTAATTCTTATGAAATCATTATTCAATTTATTAATCATTAGTACAATTATTTTAATTGCCTCATGCAAACAACCTGTAAAACCAATTGATATTGTTGATTCTCCTCAAGCTGATGTATCAATCAATTTTATTAACCAAGCAGGAGGCGTTAATATTGCTGAAGGACCATTGAATTATACAAATAGCGCAGGTAATTTGTATAGTGTTGACTTATTAAAATATTATGTAACCAATGTAATTTTGATTAAAGAGGATGGAAGTGAATTTAAATTAAATAATTACGATTTGATTAATGCGTTTGATGCAAATTATTCAAATGTAAACGCACTGAATGTGCCTAATGGAAATTATACTTCAATGAAGTTTTACTTGGGAGTAGATCCAACTCGAAATCATACTGGTGCACAAGATGGTGATTTAGATCCAAAGAATAATATGATATGGACTTGGAGTACCGGCTATATCTTTTTTAAACATGAAGGTTTTTATAAAGATTTAAGTGGTGCCAATAAGGTTGTTCAGTTTCATTTAGGCACAGATGCGGCATTATCAACTGTTCAAATCCCAATCTCCTTAACTGTAGCTGGTATAGATAAAAAAATGAATATCATTTTTGATCTAAATAAGATGTATAATTCACCAATGCTCGATTTTAATTTGGGTAATATTTATATGTCTGATGGCGCTTCCGATGCGAAATGGATTTCAGATATGGTGAACAATACGAATGATGCTTTTTCATTTAAAAATGTTGAATAAGGTCTAATGCAAACGACCATTGAGATCATAAAAAAATGTCTTTTAATTTCGACTAATATTTAAGTTTATGAAATTTATTTTACTCTTTATCGCATCATTTTTACTCGTTTTTTCTTCATGCAATAACGAAACCAAAAATACTGAACCAACTTATGTTCCGGTTAAAATTGAAAAGGAACCTGCACCAAAAGAAGATGGATTTTATTGTCCGATGAAATGCGAGGGCGAAAAAGTGTATAAAGATAAAAGTAAACCCTGCCCTGTTTGCGATATGAAATTAATTCCAACAAAATAGGATTTTATTATACTGAATCATTTGTTTGAGGTCGTTTATTAAGAAGTTTGCAATTACTTTTGTCCTCTAAATTATTCACTATGCGAATTGCAATCCTTTTAACTATGCTATCATTCTTTTTCTCTCCAAATCCCTTAGATGCTCAAGTAAAATCAATATATGATATAAAAATTGAAGGTCTCGAAGGAGGTACCATTGATTTAAAAAAATACAAAGGCAAAAAAATACTTTTTGTCAACACAGCTTCTAAATGTGGCTATACACCCCAATATGAAGGATTAGAAACTTTATACGAAAAGTATAAAGACAAGCTTGTTGTGATTGGATTACCATCAAACAATTTTATGTTTCAAGAGCCAGGAAACGCGGCAAAAATTAGAGAATTTTGCACAAAGAATTATGGCGTTACATTTCCGATGGCAGCAAAAATTGACGTTAAAGGAAAAGACATGCATCCTCTTTATGTGTGGTTAACTCAAAAAAAATATAATAGTTATAGCGACAATTCTGTTAAATGGAATTTTCAAAAATACTTGATAGATGAAAAAGGAAATTTAGTTGGTGTGTTTCCTCCCGGCACAACACCTATGAGTGAAGAAATCGTCAATGCTATCAATAAATAGAGTTTGTCAACAGCGTCTCTAGAAACTTTGGGATTAGTCTCTAACTCGAACTCTCTTTACAGACCAACGAAACTATAGACAAACACTAAATAGTGATTGAAAGAAATAACCATTTTTCCGTTTTACTCCAATCAAAAATGCCCAATAGAAGTGATTCATATTTTCAAACAAGTTCGTACTTTTGGCCATGCAAATAAATGATCTCTATAAAAAAGCCCAGAACTTTGAAAATCTGTCGGCTACAGAAGGTATGTTTCTTTTTGAAAACGCACCATTACCTGAACTGATGCATATTGCGAATGAACTTCGTAAAATACAAGTGCCTCATGGCAAAGTAACTTGGCAAATAGATCGCAATGTAAACACAACAAATGTTTGCATTGCCAATTGTAAATTTTGTAATTTTTATCGTGTACCCGGTCATCCCGAATCATATATCACTGATATTGAAACCTACAAACAAAAAATTGAAGAAACCATTCGTTGGGGCGGTGATCAACTATTACTTCAAGGTGGTCATCATCCTGCATTAGGACTCAGTTTTTATGTTGATTTGTTTAAAGAATTAAAATCTCTTTATCCATCTATCAAATTACATACATTAGGACCACCTGAAATTGCCCATATCACCAAACTTGAAAAAAGCACTCATACACAAGTTTTACAAGCACTAAAAAATGCAGGTATGGATAGCCTTCCTGGAGCAGGTGCGGAGATATTAAATGATCGGGTTCGTCGATTGATTTCAAAGGGAAAATGTGGTGCCCAAGAATGGCTCGATATTATGAGGGCAGCACATCAATTAAATATTACAAGTTCAGCAACGATGATGTTTGGGCATGTTGAAACCCTATTAGAACGTTTTGAGCATTTGGTTTCGATACGAGAAGTTCAAAGCGAAAAACCACATAGCGCTAATGGATTTTTAGCATTTATACCATGGACTTTTCAAGATGTTGATACATTATTAGCCAAAATTCGAAGAGCAAAAAATGATACCACAGGTGAAGAATATATTCGTATGATTGCTTTAAGTAGAATCATGTTACCAAACATTAAAAATATTCAAGCTTCATGGCTTACCGTAGGTAAAGAAATTGCACAAACTTGTTTATATGCTGGTGCCAATGATTTTGGAAGTATTATGCTTGAAGAAAATGTTGTAAGCGCTGCGGGAGCCCCACATCGTTTTACATATAAAAGTATTCAGGATGCAATAACACAAGCAGGTTTTGAGCCTCAACTACGAACTCAACAATATACTTTTAGAGATCTCCCCAATATGATTGAAGAGCAAGTGATTGATTATTAGTACTTGAAACTTATTCTTCAGTTTGCCCCATTTTACGATAGGCCTTCAAGAAAATCGCACCTAAATTTTTATATGGAGGCACATAATCATTGAACAGTTCTTTCATTTCACCACCTGAAAATTGTCGTGAAAGTTGAGCCCACATTTCAATCCAATCAATATCTTTTCCTGCCAACAACCGATCGTTGAATGCACGAATGATGGGACCATTAATTTTTCCACTTCCAATTTGTTTAGTAGATACAATTTGCGCATCCTCTGATGCGTTTAAAACGGTTGATAAATTTTGATATGCACCACAAGCACCAAGTATAACAACTTTATGCATATAGTTGATATGATCTAAGGTACTTGAAAGATGATAAGAATGTCCACGATGAATGATAACGGTTGGTCTGATATTATTTGAATCTAAAAAATCTTGTAAAGCATTCTGAGCCACTTCATCGTCGGGTTCATCTAAAGGTCTATTTGCATAAATCACAACGGGCTTGCCTTTTATTGAACTTATTCTCACCCAATTTTCTTCATATTTTACTTTCCAATCGGCCGCTGAAAAACCATTTACATAGGATTTAAATACACCTTTTCCATCTACATCACCAAAGAAAAAAACTTGTTGCACTACGACTCCACTATCATTCACTAATTGGGTATAGGGCATGACTGAAATAGGTGGAATACCAAATTTTTTCGTGATTGAATCATTACTTGCTGTAAGCATGGTATAAAGTATATCATAGATTCGAAAACCTCTTGTATTGTTTTCAATACTATCTTGCTCTCTACTATTTTTAATTTCTTGGGTAATACTCGCCATCAAAACACTATCATTTATACTTCCAAATGAATTGGCAACATCTGTGGCACCTTCTAAATCTTGTTCAAACGTATTATCTAAACCTTGCACAAAAGAACGCATCAATGCTGTTTGATTTTCTTTTTTTATGGTCGCAATAAATAATGAGAGCGTATTATAATTGGCGCACAATCGAATAAAAGTTCTGAATTTATCCTTTCCTAAATCATTCAAAAATTCATCACCCGCTTTAGGTTTCATGCGTGATAATAATCTATTAAAGCATCCTAAAAAACTACTCGTATATAAATCGTCGCTACCAAATACCAATACATAATATAATTCAGTAGCCGTTAGTTTTTCCATTTGTTTAAATCGAACCGCATCACTCGAATTATGTAATTCGTTCATATTGGCTACATATAATGAAGCAATATGGGTAAGTTCTTTATCGTATGATTTTCGAAGATCACCTGTAAAATAATTCTGACGCATTTCAACCAATTTTTTAAAATACTCTTCATCATTGGCTGTTATTTTATTGATTTGTGAAATCGAAATCTTACCTTTTAAATAATCCTGAACAAAAAAGATGCCTTTTAAAGGCGTTGTGCAACTATCAGCAATTTTTATAATTGCTTGAACATAAGGATCTTTATTTCTACGCACAATATCCCGTTCAACTGCTGTTGAGGTCGCATAATTTAAAATAATTTTTGGACTTCGAGGTGCTGCTTTGGTTACTACAATATCTGCCGAGGAGGCCTCTTTAATGGTTCTAAGTTTTTTAATTAATATCTCAGGATATTTATCACTGATTCCTGCCATCAATTCATTGGTAGCTTCAATATCTGTATCATATAAAGGTGCCAATAAGTAAACCGTTTTTCCAATATTCTCTTTTATATAAGGTGCTAAATTTTTATTATGTAAACCTCGAATAATTTGATAGGTATGTTCAAACAAAGTGCTGTAATAAGGAATTTCAGCATAACCGTCATTCATATCTTGATTAAACATTTTCAAATTTTCAATCACACGACCAATGTATTTTCTTTTCACCATATCATCAGTTTCATTGTTTTCGATATAGGCAATGGTCGAATTTACTTTTTTAAACACAACATTTGATATCGCGTTTGTTTTATCAATATCACCATCAATATCTAATCGATTATCAATAACACCGTCAGATACATCCGCTTTTTTTTGCTCGCGTGCTACCATCAGCAATAGTTGATTTCTTCCGGCTGTGATTGCTGCTTTTGATTTTATACTATCAAGTAAAATTTCGTTGAAAGATCCACTGCTTTTAGTTTGTGAATTGGATGATAAACTAAGGAGACAATAAAAAAGAAAAAGGTAGGTTTGTTTCATTCAAATATTTGAGTATGTAAAAGTAGAAAGAAATGTCAACACTAAAAATATTGAATAAATAATTTAAGCCATTTGAATTGGCAATCAGTCTGATAATCAACAAGGGTGTGATTATTCATTGAAATAGTAGCAATTGATTTTACCATCCTTTTTGAGCATTTTTACTGTCAAATATTTCATTTAAAGTCTATAAGCCAACATAATCACAATTAAATTTTCATTTATAAATACTTTTTCCTTAATTTGTTCCCAAATAGCGTTAAATGAATAAGTTTTTCTTTGTCTTACTATTATCCTTTGGCTTTACGATTCAGACTAACGCCCAGTTTTTTAAAATTCCAGGTTGGGATTATAATTGGGATCAAAAAGCTCATGAAAAAGGTCAAATCCATTTCTCATATGGCTATGGTCAACCTAGGCTTGATAAAAAGCTATTTGATTATCAAAAAGATTCAACGGATTTTAAAGTAGTTGGTATTGGA
Organism: Chitinophagaceae bacterium; assembly: GCA_035388625.1. Lineage (GTDB taxonomy): Bacteria > Bacteroidota > Bacteroidia > Chitinophagales > Chitinophagaceae > OLB11. Next base: position 8,422 of record DAOOQH010000125.1, read on the forward strand.
CCATTTTTTTGGAAATCAGAATTAGGTCTAACTCGAAAATTAAGTGTAATGTTATCTGCAACCTATATTTTATATAAATCGGAATGGAAAAGACAACGATATGACGCTTATAAGGGAATGGATTTACCATTTACTTATGGTACAAAACTGCATGATATATCAGCAAATATTCGTTTAAATTATCATCTTTATGTAGATAAAGAATGGGATATTTATATTGGCGGTGGTGCTGGATATAATCATTTTATCAACCAAGATTTTACCACCTATTTCCCTGACGACACTACCTTTAAATCGCAGTTTAAATTACCTTATCCAATTTCATATGAAATGACATTTGGAATTCGCTATTATTTTCTTACAAGAACCGCTATTTATTTAGAGGCAGGATATGGCAAAGCCTTAGCTCAAGCTGGTTTCGTATTTAAATTCAGACATAGAAAAAGAGGCTAATTTATCATAGTTTAATTTATTTTATCAGAATTGAACGAAAGTAAAGGCTTTTAAAATCAATAAACAAACATTCACAAACAAGTAAATTCTTCTAAGTGAAGTATTATATTTGCACAAATTTTTAAGTTATGAAGGGTATTTTATTATCAATTTTTGAAGTAGGCAATTTTATTGGATATTGGGGTTGTGTAATCTATATCCTTATCATGGCTATTGCATGTATATACGTGATGAGAAAATATTTGAAAGAAGATTAAGCTAAACTCCGCTTAACTCGATTGATTTCAATCAAATATTTTATTTCTTATTCTCAAATTTCCAATGGACGCTACAATTAAACCCATCGCCAATATTCGTCAAGAATACTTAATGGCTTCACTTGATGAAGGTGATTTGGTTGCAGATCCTATTCAACAATTTAATAAATGGTTTAATGAAGCTTCTGAAGCTGCAATTGAAGATGTGAATGCAATGACATTATCAACCATTGATGAAAACCAAAAGCCTCATGCCCGCATAGTACTTTTAAAAGGAGTAGAAAACAATGCATTTGTTTTTTTTACAAATTACAATAGTCATAAGGGTAAGCAAATAGAATTCAACCCTCATGTATCATTAGTATTTCATTGGAAAGAATTGCAACGTCAGGTTCGAATCGAAGGAATTGCCTCCAAGTTAAGTGAAATTGAATCTAGTAATTATTTCAAGTCACGTCCAAAAGAAAGCCAGCTAGGTGCTTGGGCTTCATTACAAAGCGAAATATTAGAAAGTAGAACCGTTTTAGAAAATCGCTTTCTTGATTTGCAAAATCAATATGCCGAAAGTGAAGTACCTAAACCTTCACATTGGGGTGGATATAGTATTGAACCTCATTTAGTTGAGTTTTGGCAAGGTCGATCAAGTAGACTTCATGATAGATTTTGTTATGTCCGAAATGAACATACAGAAT
>DAOOQH010000126.1:0-9820 GCA_035388625.1 Chitinophagaceae bacterium
AACACAAATCCAATCCCATTCGCCACTCAATGGGTAAGCTCCACTAGTTTCTAAATGAACTTGAAAACCTGCATCACGAAGCGCCGAGGTTATTAAACTACAATCATACATTAATGGTTCACCACCAGTAATAATTACAATCTTCGCCTTTGTACTTTTAACTTCATTCACCAAATCAGAAATTGACCTATGAGCGTGCTGATTGGCATCCCAACTTTCTTTCACATCACACCAAACACAACCGACATCGCAACCTGCCAATCGAATAAAAAAAGCAGCATGTCCTTGATAATATCCTTCTCCTTGAATCGAGTAAAAGGTTTCCATTATTGGTAAGGTGTGGTTCATAATATTTAATATTGTATGATTGAATTCAATTGACTAAAGGGCGAAGTGCTAGCTATTGTTTTCGAATATATTGAGCTTTGTAATTAAGCAACTCCATTTTACAAACTAACCGTTATAGAATTCATGTAGTGCTATCTTTTATGTTGAAAGAAACGCAATTCAGATCATTTAGATTCTATAACTTCGAATTTAAATAAGCCGTCATGGTGTTTTTCATTAGGGCACAAATTGTCATTAAACCTACACCGCCAGGCACAGGGGTTATGAAACTTGCTTTGCTCGACACTTGATCAAAATCAATATCTCCAACCAACCGTGATCCACTTTTTCTTTCTAGTGCTTCAATTCGATTTATGCCAACATCCACAAGAATCGCATTTTCTTTTACCATATCAGCAGTTACAAACTTTGGCTTACCAATTGCTGCTACAATTAGATCAGCTTGCAAACATATTTCTTTTATATTCTTTGTTCTTGAATGACACATTGTAACGGTACAATTTCCAGGTTCAGTATTTCTACTCAATAAAATACTCATGGGTGTACCTACTATATTACTTCTTCCAATTACAACACAATGTAAACCTGAAGTCTTTATTTTATAATACTGAACCATCAACATAATGCCATAAGGTGTAGCTGGTATAAATGTTGGTAAACCTAACATCATTTTACCTTGGTTCACAGGATGAAATCCGTCAACATCCTTCTTTGGTGAAATTGTTTCGATGATTGTATTTTCAGAAATATGTTTTGGAAGAGGAAGTTGAACTAAAATACCATCAATTGAATCATCTGTATTCAATGCTTCAATTTTATTCACTAACTCTTGTTCAGTAACATTAGCCTCATAGCGAACCATAGTAGAATCGAAACCAATTTCAGCACAAGTCTTAACTTTTGAGCCAACATATGCTTGGCTTGCAGGATCATCTCCAACCAAAATTGCTACTAGATGAGGTGACCTTCTTCCAGCCCATTTAAGTTCTTCAACTTGTTTTTTTATTTCTTCTTTAATATGTTGCGAAACAACTTTACCATCTAATAATTGCATAGCCACAAATATAATACCGTCAACCTTATTTTTTTAAAATACTATTTCTTATTAGGCTCTCCTTTTGGTACAATTTGCAAATCATTCATCGCGTAATTCCAAAAGAAAAGATATTTCTCAGAAATAAATGCATGATGAGACCATTGTGTTGCTTTTTCATTGAGAAGTAAAATTGCGAAATCAGTCCCCGTTATCATGTCGCCTGTTTCGGGAACAAATACATGTTGACTATTTCTATCATTCACCTTACCGCCTTCTGGATCGAAGGTAACAGCTGCCATATTTTTATGAAGAGGCGCTTTACTTTGAAGAACATATTTATTATCAAATGACAATAAAAAATCATTTCCAAAAATAACTTCTCCTATCTTTTCAGAGATCGTCATAACATAAACCTTATGCTCACCTTTTGAATTTATTGGAACCAAGGTAAGACGTGTATTAGGTGGTGTGTTAAAACTTGATGCATCAGCAATTACTAAATTAGCAGCTTTGGTTAATTTCATTAAATCTAATTCACTCTCTGTCATTTCTCTTTCTGTTAAATCTACTTGTGCATTTTTTTCATCAAATGTAGATTCATAAATGATCGTACCGAGCACTTTAGGCTTATCGCCTTTGGCATAAAAAACGGTTTTAATATTATCTGATTCAATCATTGAGAAATGACCAACCACTTTTTCTTTGCCTTTGTATTTTTGAGGAATTAGTTCATTACTCAGTTGATTTGCCATTTCAATTTTGTAGATAGTTCTTCCTAATGATTTTACTGGTTCAATTTCACTCTTCAGTTTATCTTGAGCGAAGGATCCAATTGCTAATAGAAGACCTATGAAAGAAAAAAGTATTGATTTCATTTTGTTTGTTTTTAGTGTGTCAATTTTGTGAATAGGCGTAAAAGTAAACAGGTTTTTTGAAACTCGGGATGAATGGCATACAATAAACTGTTAATATTCAAGGGTAAATTTGAAGCAAACCTCTTTCATTGAACATATTAAAAGTTGAAGAGGCAGCGTATTTATTTAGAAAACAACTGTCTATCTGGACTCTATTGGTGCACAAAAATATTGAATCCAGATTTTACAGTTGAAATTCTATTCCAAAGTCGAAATGCTTATTAGCATACAAACAATTGAGAAAATAAACGCCATAGACTTGTTTCTTTTAGCCCCGATAGGAGCGATTACCCCGCAGCAAGGAGGTACGACGATGCGAGGAGTAAAAGCGGATAGCGGGAAATAGCTTCAAAAAAAATCGTCCATTCCCAAAAAAAAAATGAATGCATAAGGTTACAATATTATGATAGCTCACGAAAGTTTGTATTTTTGAAATTATGATTCATCAAATACATCCCAACAAAATTCGTCAACTATTATTTATTGCTATCCTAGTTTTACTTGCTTTTGTAATTGGCAAACAAATGTATTTCTTACTAGGCGCCTTGCTTGGTGCGATTACATTTTATGTATTGATGCGTAATTTAATGTTCAAATTGATTACGAGGTTTAAATGGAAAATTTGGGTAGCGGCGCTCGTGATGATTTTAGGTTCAATTATTGCTTTGGTGATACCAAGTATCTGGTTAGTTTCAATTGCATTAGATAAACTCATTCCAATTATCAATAATCCACAACTCATCAATTCGTCGTTTGAAACAATACATACCTATCTACTGAACCAATTTAATGTTGATATTTTAAATGCTAGTAATTTGGCCAAAATTCAAGCTCAAATTATGCCCATTGTTCAAAAAACAATTGGAAGCACTTTAGCTGGTTTAGGTAATTTATTTATTATGTATTTAATACTCTATTTTATGCTAACTGAATCGGTAAGTATTGAAATGTGGATGCGAAAAAATATGCCTTTTAAAAATAGTAATTCAGTTAAAGTAATATCAGAATTCAGAAGTGCTGTTTATAGTAATGCTGTTGGAATACCTATTGTGGCTTTGTTGCAAGGTCTCGTTGGATTAATAGGATATTGGATATTTGGTGTAAACGAGTTTATACTCATGGGTATTTTTACAGCGGTTTGCTCCGTGATTCCAGTTGTTGGTTCGATGGCGGTGTATATGCCATTAGGTATTTATCAATTAGCTATTGGAAATACTTGGCAAGGCATTGCGATATTATTATGGGGATTTATTTTAATCGGCTCTATTGACAATGTTGCGAGATTTATGATTCAAAAAAAGATCGCCAATGTGCATCCCTTAATTACCATATTTGGCGTTACTATTGGCATTAATATGTTCGGGTTTTTAGGCATCATATTCGGTCCACTTTTACTTTCGATGTTTGCCTTACTTGTTAAAGTTTATATTGATGAATTTGGCAAAACCGATGCTGATAATATTTTAATCACTGAACAGGAATAGTTATTTCAATTTGAATAATTTAATCAGACCAGCCTTATCTAATTCGCCTTCTTGATTCATTACTACTTTTCCATTTTCATGATAGATGAGTAAAGGGATATCATTTATATTCATTGATTTTGCCAATGATTTATTTTCATCATAATCAATTGCCACAACTTTTATTTTGCCTTCATACTCTTTTTGAATTTCATTCAATATAGGTAACATTCTTTTACAAGGAGGACACCATTTTGCATTAAAATCTACCACAACTGGAATATCACCTTGAATTAATTTAGCATACTCATCCTTTGTCATTCCTTTCCAATCAGAAGAGACCACCGTGGCAGTCACTGGTAAATTAGCTGATTTCCATTTCATAATACCACCTTTCATATTAATCACTTCTTTATATCCAATGGATGTCATATAATCTAACGCACTTCCACTTCTGCCACCTGATAAACAATAAATAAATGTAGGTTTTGATTTATCAAGTGACCCAATTTTAGTTTTAAAATCTGGTGAATTATAATCAATATTAATTGCATTAGGTAAATGATCTTCAGCAAATTCACCCGGTGTACGAACATCGATTAATTGGACATTTTTTTTCTCTTTTAAGAGCTTATCGTATTCAGTTGCTGAAATTGAGATGCCGCCATTTGAATTTTGTGCTGAATTAGACAAGCATGAAGCCAATGCTATGGTAAGAAAAACAAGACTGTAAATTACTTTCATTATAAGAATATTTTAATTAGATCTGAGCGCTATTTTATCAAAGTTTGGCAAAGATAGAGGCAAATTTTTAATAAAGTGAAACTTGAATTTAGATTATCGGACAAAAAAAGCCTCCTCAAAATTGAGGAGGCTTGAATAAAATTTATTGATCATTTATTTTTGTTGAGGCGCTGCTGTAGGCGATTCACCTTGCGCTGGCATTGGTGAAATTTTCAATAATTCGATATCAAAAACAAGAATCGAATTTGGTTTAATTGGTGAGCCTTGAGGTGGATTTTGTCCATAAGCCAATGATGAAGGGATAATTAATTTCCCTTTTCCACCTTCTTCAAACATTGGAATACCTTGAGTCCAACCCTTAATTACTTGACCTAAAGGAAACTCTGCAGGCTCTCCTCTATCATAAGAAGAATCGAATTTTGTACCATCTAAAAGTGTACCGCTATAATTGACTTTCACCAAATCGGATGCAGTTGCGTGCTTACCGTTACCGGTTCTTTCAATAACATAATAAATACCTGTTGCTGTTTTTTCTGCTTTGATATTATTTTTTGTTAGATACTCTTGTATTGCTTTATCATCAATACCATTTTGCTTGCTTGCTGCTTCTTCTTGCGATTTTTTGTATTCAGCTTCTGTTTTTACACTAACCATTTTCACCGCGAACTGCATTGTATCGCCAGTTTTAATAAATTCAGGTAAAGCAGATCCTCTAAATAAAGAGTCAACAATAATGCGAATCACAGCGCTATCGCCTTCTGATAATAATGCAATTCCTTCCATTAAATCGCCGTTGAATGAAGGCTTGGCTACAGTTGCAGGAACTGGCTCACCGTTATTCATTTTGTAACTATCAAACAATACACTATCTTTTAGCATTGTTTTCATATGCATGGTCACCATGCTTCCTTCTGTGGCTTTTTTACCACCTTTTCCTTTCTTTACAATTTTGTACTCTATACCCGATTTGAGTTTAGTAAATTTTGCCTCTCCACAAGAAGAAAGCGCTGCAGTGACTATGAAAATAGCCATTGCTAATAGTTGTTTGTTCATCATGATAATATCTATCGTTTATTGTTTAATAATTTCTAAAAGTTCTACATCAAATATCAATACATCGTTTGCTTTAATAGGTGATCCTGGAGGCGCATTTTGACCATAAGCTAATCCAGATGGAATTAATAATTTTCCTTTACCACCTTCTTCTAATAATGGAATACCTTCTGTCCAGCCTTTGATAACTCCAGATAAAGGAAATTCAATTGGTTCGTTACGGTCGTAAGAAGAATCAAATTTTGTACCATCAACTAAAGTTCCTTTGTAATGAACTTTCACTTTATCAGCAGCCGTAGCATGCTTTCCATTACCAGGTTGTTCGATAATATAATATAAACCAGAATTTGTTTTCTCTGCTTTCAAATTATTTTTTTTGATATAATCTTGAATAATTTGATCATCTAAACTTACTTGTTTACCTGCATTTGCAACTTTTTCTGCTTCAAATTCTTCTTTAGATTTAACAGAAACCACCTTTACAATATACGTAACCTTGTCGCCCGATTTTGCAAATGGTGGAAATTGACCTCCTTTAAATGCCGAGTCAATTGGTAACCGTAAATGAGCACTATCACCTGCAGTTAATAAGGTGAAGCCTTCCATAAATCCGCCTAAAAATTGAGAAGTAAGTTGTTGTTCGATTGGCTGATTATTATTCATTTTGTATGAATCGAACATAGATGAATCGGCTACTTTTGTTCTGATATGAAGACTTACATAGCTGCCATCTGCAATAAATGGTTTAGTTGGCGCGTCGGTGATAATAGCATATTCAAGTCCACTTTTTAATTGCTTAAAAACCAGACCTTTGCTTGCTGCTTGCGCAGTTGTTTTTGTTTGTGTTGTTGTTGTTTTTGTTGTTGTCTTTTGTTTTGTTTGAGCGATGACCGTCGCAGAACTCGCAAATAATGCGAAAGCAAAAAAAGACATTGAGATTTTTTGTAACATAATTCTTTTTATTTGTTTTGAGTTTGAGGTGTTGTATTTTCAGTTGGTGTGTTGGTACTTGGTGCTACTGGTGCTGGTGCTGGCGTTTTAAATCCAACAAGTTCTACATCAAAAAGCAAGATCGAATTAGCTGGAATGCCTTTTGGATTTGCACCACCGCCTGGTCGCGATTGAGCGCCATAGGCCATTGGTGATGGGATATAAAGTGTAGCTTTAGAACCTGTTTTAAGTAAAGCAACGCCTTCATCCCAACCCTTAATCACTTGACCTTTACCTAATTGAAATTGAAAAGGTTGCACATGATTAAAAGCGCTATCAACATTACTATCAAATTTGGTTCCATCAATTAATGTTCCAGTATAATTCATAGTAACTGAATCACCTACTTTTGGTTGCTCACCTATACCTTCTTCTTTAATAATGTAGTAAAGACCAGAACTTGTTTTTGTAGGTTGAATATTATTTTTTGTAAAATAGGCTTGTAATTCTTTTTCTTCTTTGGCTAAAATTTTTGCAGCTTCCTTTTTCTGCTTAGCCATTTGATCTTGAATTTGTTTGTTAAATGCAGCTTGTTGTTCTTTTTGCATTTGATCTTTCGTTTTTATTGAAACCAACTTAACGAAGTACTGTACCTTATCGCCTTTTTTAATAAAGTCGGGCATTTTGTTTTTAGTACTTTTAAACAAAGCATCAGCATCAACCAAACAAACAAGACTGTCGCCAGGTGTCATCAACATAATAGCTTCAATTAAATCGCCTTTGAAATTTGGTTTGTTTACACTAAACTCTGCAGGCTTTCCTTTATTGACTTGCGAAGTGCTATAAAGCATTCGATTATTGCAAGCCGATTGCATATTGACTTTAATTAAATCACCTTCTTGCGGGCGGGGTGATGTTGGTTTATCAGTAATGAATGCATATTCCAAACCAGAATTCAATTTTTTGTATGAAATCGGTTTGGCCACTGGCATTGGCTTTGGGGCGTTTAACGCGGGTTGTGGATTTAGTTGCACCTTCGGGGCCGTAGTTGGCTTTTGCGCTACTAGCTGTAACGAAAATAAACAGCTAACCAAGACTAGACTAGTTCTTTGTAACATTGTTTTAATTGATTTTCGATTTGTGATAAAGCGTTATTGTAGGTTTCAATTGTGTCTGTTAATGATTGATTAGATCGTCCGCCTGCAGCATTTGCATGACCTCCTCCGTTAAAATAAGTTCTTGCAAACTGATTCACATCGAAACGCCCTTTGCTTCTGAATGACATTCTAATTTCGTTGTCTCTTTCGCTGATAAAGGTAGAAAAAATTATATCTTTTATACTTAAAGGGAAGTTAACAATTCCTTCGGTATCTCCAGTTTTAAGCTGAAACCGATTCATATCCTCTTTATTAATTGGTATAATGGCAGCATGAAGATCGGCATTTACGATCATTTTTTCAGATAATACATAACCTAAAAAACGCAATCGATTTTCTTCATAAGTATCAAAAATAGCCTGATGAATGGGTGTTGTATCTAATCCCTTATGCATAAAATCTGCAACCATTAGATGCACACCAGCCGTGGTGCATGAAAATTTAAATGAACCTGTATCAGTCATGGCACCGGCATACAAACATTTTGCGATATCGGTTGTGATAAGCATATTATCATCATTCAAATTAATAAAGTCGTATACCATTTCACAGGTACTACTTTTACTAGGCAAACTCAATCCAAATTCAAAATCAGGATCAGGAAATAGGTGATGATCGATGAGTACAGTGGTTCCTACAAAGGCCGACAGTGCTGGACCTAACGCATGTGTTCGTGAATATTGATTATAATCTAAGCTAAATAAAACGGTTGAATCATCTAAAATTTTTTCAACTTCAGTTTTACTATCTTCATAAATTAAAACTGATGCGGATTGCGGCATCCACATTAAAAAATCGGGAATTGAATTTGGTGAAATTACTTGGCACTGATGTCCCTTACTTTGAAGGTATTGGCAAAGGCCCAAAGACGAACCAAGCGCATCGGCATCAGGATTATGATGATATGTGATCGCGATCTTTTGAGGGGTTGCCAATATGTCGACTAATTCAGTCAAATTTTTCATAAGAGGTGCAAAAATGAAGGATTATTCCCTAATATCAAAATAAAATAAGTCAGGGTTCAAAATCTATTGAGTAAGTGGGTTTAAGATTTCTATTCTTTCTTTTCAGCTAAGAAGTCGCCATCAATAATAAATAATTTCACACCAGATTTAGAAAATGATTTATGAGAACTCATTTCGTCGGAAACAATATACATTTTCCCTTTATCCAACGTAATACATTCACCCGTTTCTAAATGAGTATCAAAGCTACCTTCAATACAATATACGATATGACCTTTTTGACACCAATGATCAGCTAGGTAACCAGCGGAGTATTCAACAATTCGTAAACGAAGCCCTCCAAAAGACATAGTTTGCCAATACGAAGTTCCTGTTTCGCCAGGATGTTCTTCTTTTGGAACGTGATCCCAATTTAAAAATTGAAATGGAATATTTTTCATATTTACTTTTATTTGATTTAGGTGTATAAATAAATCATAAAGCACATTTTATATACAAAATTACGATCCGAATAATTTAGAGACCAGCTCATCAGACATTGAAACAATTTTACGTTCGGTGTAGTCAAAACTAATCATACCTGTTTTAGCAAAAACAATATTGGTTGTTTGATGATCTCGGTTTGTTGTTACTTTATAGTATAAATCGAATGAGATAGAAGATTGATTTGAAATCGCAATTTCAACCTTTAAATCATCTCCATGAAAGGCTTCTCCCTTATATTGAATCGCACTATCCGCCATTATAAGTCCATAACCACCTGCATTCATCTCTGTAAAATTCCATTGCTTTAAAAATCGCAATCGAGCTTCGTGCAGTATTGAGAGTATGCTATCATTACCAACATGTCCGCCATAATTAATATCACCGATTCGAACCGAAATATTTGTTTCAAAAACAAAGGGTGTTGGAAAAGCAATTCGTATTCTCATATTGATTGGGTTGATCTTTGATTCAAATAATTAATAAAAGCATCTAATGCTTTACGACGATGACTGATTTCATTTTTTTGATTTGAGGTTAATTCTGCAAAACTTTGTTCATAACCATTTGGAATAAAAATCGGATCATATCCAAAACCATCTATACCTTGCTTCGTCATTGAAATATGCCCTTCGCATTTACCTTCAAATTGAGTAAGCTCACCATCTAAAATAAGTGAAATTACTGTTTTAAAATAGGCAGATCTTGATTCTACTTCTTCTAATTG
>DAOOQH010000127.1:0-9819 GCA_035388625.1 Chitinophagaceae bacterium
AGAAAATAAATTAACGATTGAAGAGATGACGGGAGGCACTTTTACGATCACAAATGGTGGCATTTTTGGTTCGATGATGAGTACACCGATCATTAATGTACCGCAATCTGCAATTTTAGGAATGCATAAAATTCAAGATAGACCAATGGCAATCAACGGTCAGGTGGTGATTCGTCCGATGATGTATTTAGCGCTTAGTTATGATCATCGAATTATTGACGGTAGAGAAAGTGTTGGATTTTTAGTTCGTGTAAAAGAGTTATTAGAAAACCCAAGCTTTTTATTAATTGGTAAAGACCCATCAAAATTATTATTGGAACTTTAAAATTCAACGGTGCAATTTGCAATTTGAATTTTATATTCAACGTTACGCTTACCTCATTTCTGTCTTATCATCATTCTTAATTTCTTCTGCTTATGTTTATCGAATCGTATTTTCAAACTGCAAGTCATTTATTTGATCAATATGAATTACAAATGCCTTTGCATTTATTTCTAAAAGAATATTTTAGAAATAATAAAAAATTTGGATCTCGTGATCGAAAATATATTGCTGAACTTGTATATGGCATTTATAGATTAGGTGTTAGCAACCAACATTTGAGAGTAAGAGATCGACTCACTCTAGGTAGCTTTTTATCGAATAGATTACCGATTTTATTTTTCCAAAAAGTAAATCCATTATTAGCCTCTAATTATCAACTAAGTTTTGAAGAAAAAAAAGCATTCTTGATTTCTGAATTTGACTGCAATTTTGATTTGCCATTCAAATTGAGTGAAGGAATTAGTGAAGATGATTTTCTTCGACATTTGTATTCACAACCAAAAGTTTTTATTCGAATCAGACAAAATAAACCCAAGATTGAGGAAGCCTTATTGAAACATAAAATTGAATTTACCAAAGTAAATGATACTTGTTTTTCATTTGATTCGAATACCAAACTGACTGAAATTTTAGATCTACAAGATTTTGTTATACAAGATTATGCCTCACAGCAAGTAGGTGCCTATTTAACACCACAAAATAAAGAAAGATGGTGGGATTGTTGCGCAGCTAGTGGTGGCAAGTCGATTATGCTTTTAGATAAAAACAGAAATATTGAACTCGTTGCAACCGATATCCGTGATTCTATTTTAAAAAATCTGCATGAGCGCATGGGCATTTACGGTTATGCAAGCAATTATCTTTCGTTTACAATTGATGTAACAAAAGATGTTTCATCAATAATAAAAAATAAGTTTGATGCCATTATATGTGATGCACCTTGCAGTGGTTCTGGCACATGGTCGCATTCGCCCGAACAATTTTATTTCTTTAGTGATGAAAAATTAAAGCAATTTGAATTGATGCAATATGATATCGTTGCAAATGCAATCCAATATCTTAAACCTGGTGGAAAATTATTTTATATTACATGTAGTTTGATTCAAAATGAGAATGAAAATCTTGTTGACAAAATAGTAGCCGAATCCACAATGAAAAATTATCGAAGCGAGAGTATCAATGGAAGCCAATTGGGTGGCGATTATATGTATATCTCAGAAATGCATTTACCTGTTTAGGGAATATCGAACTGAATGAGTTTTTGTACTCGTTTGCCATTTTTCTTTCCAATAATACGCCATTGGGCAGATACTAATTCTAATTTACATGGCGCATCTGAATACGAATTGGTTTTCTGAATTAGATCCATCCATTGTTGAATTTCTTGACGACTCTTTTTACTTTTTCTAAGTTCACGATCAACTGCATTTTTAATCTTTGTATGATCAATTTGAAAAAATGATAAACTGTTCATTCCTAAAGAAACATATTTTGTTTCAATTCCAGCCAAGGTTGACCAATTTGAAATATACTTACCTAAGTCGTTCAATATAAATGACTCTTGAGAAGCATTAGAAACAGAAAGTTTAGTATAGGTTCGTTGTTCAACTTTCACTTCATCTAATCCACGAACTTGCAGGGTCATTTCATTTAAATTCCCACCATCCTTCACATAAGAAACGCTATTTGAAGTTCGTTCATCTTGTGTATTTTGAATGGCATGTGCACTTAATCCATCAAACACAACTTCACATTCACTGAAATTAATAGTAAAACCGCTTAAAGGTGCTGGATTATTTTCACGTTCTAATTTTTGAACCGACTTTGCACTATCAACTTGCATCATCATGGTTGCAATTTTTCCTTCAGAAGATTTTTTATTGGTTGGGGAAATATCTTCCGTTAAATTTTGCAAATAGAGATCATTCGTTTCAGTGACTATAGTTGTACTATCACCCATTAGTATGGGCTTTGCAGGCTTAGTTTCTTCTTTACAAGCAGAAAAGAAAACGATACTTAAAAAAAATACGACTGTTTGTTTCATTGTTATGGCGGTAAAGTTAAAGTTTCTAAACCTTTTTTGGTAATAAACAGAATAAAGATATTTTCAAGAGGTCGGTACTAAAAGTTTTAATTTTCAATATCCTTTAAATGATTTTGATAGTCGAACGTTTTAATTTTACTTGACCATACTGGAATTGATAAACTCATTTCAAAGGAGGTTGATGAAACACCATATGGCACTGATTGTGGGATTGTTTTGCAACCTGTTAGTGCATCTAAGGTCTCAATCAATAACTGATTATACTTTTCATAATCTTCACTATTTACATATTGATTGGCTTCGAGTGTTGTTCTGAACTTTGCCATTTCAATTAAAAAAGGAATACATCGAGGATCGTTTAATTGCTTGAGTGCGGTTAATGCTTGTCCGCCAATTTTCGGAATGGTGTGCGAACTCATTAAACAGAGCAGATAAATTTTCTTTTCATTTTTCAGTTCATTAATATATGAGCTTGCTCTTTCCATATAATCAGGCATGGTTTGATAGTCTAGATAGAAATTTAATGCACCATCAAACACTGAAGTCAATAAAACATATTCATCAGTTAAAGGCATTCGAGGTGGAAATTTACTTTGTTGCAAAGTATCAGTCAGCATCCTCGTATAATTCAATTTTTCATAATACATATATTGAGTTGAATAATTTGAATCAACCAAAAATGATTTTAGAATCGTTGTATCAATCTTCTCTTTTGAAAAATATTTATATGTCTGAGCGCGAAATAAATTATACAGTAAATGAGGCATCCATCTTAAGTATGATTTTATATATCCTAATTGATAACCTGCGTAGGCATGTACTTCGCGTTGATTGGTTATAAACAAAAATCGAGTGCCATTATAAGATGGCAGACTAGCAAGAATATCACGATTACTAGATGTCCATAGAATTCTGCGATGATGTATTAAAGTATCAGGATACACCCCTCTTGCTTGATGTTTGAGATATTTTTTTACTTGATCCCATTTTTCAAATTTGATAGACTTACACAATTTGCAATTTCTAGCACAAGTTTTATGTTGGAAATAATGATTGACAATAAGTTTGTTACTTTCTTGTAGCGCTGATAGAATTGAATCTTGTATATTATTATAGGCAAGTATTTGTTCATCTTTTATTTGCTGTGATACAGATAGATTAGACTGATTTAGAATGAATATCCATGTTCCATTTTTGTATTGAGATATACAATCTTTAAGATCTACTTTATTGCAAACTAAATTAGACACTTGCCAATGGACTTGAATTGCTTCAGGATTAAGGAAAATGTTTTGTTTGTAGATCTTATTGATGGAAATCGTCACGATAAAATCTTCAGTTCCTGCATCATCTTGAATTCCATCTGAAATTGATTGGATTCTACCACTGACTACAATATCAGATTTCATAAAACGGCTAGCTAGATTAGTTTCAGATGCAAATAAATTGACATAAAAAAAACAAAGGCTAATAAGGATGATTACAAATCTCATTGGATAAAATTAGTTTAAAAAATTTAGAAAAACTTTTTCAAGAGACTTTCATACCTTATTTTCCATAAGCCAACATTGTGCATTAGAGATGCATGATTAAACTAAACACTTGCTGAAAAATTAATAAACCCAAATTTTTCAATTTGCTTCCTACTTATTTCGCTTTATCTTGAATTTTGCGAGTCGGTTTTACAACTAAAGCTCTAGGTGTAAATCGAACTGAGTTTGCCATTATCCAATTCAGTAGGCCGTGTATGGCAATTGTCTTTCCCTTCATCATTGCTGCATATCCATATTCAGCAACTTCCTTAGATGTAGGTAATTTTCTACCTTTTACTAAATTACTTTCTTCCATTGCTGCCGCGGCTTGAAAACCACTTTCTGTTGCGCCTGGACAAAGTGTTGTAATTGTTACACCTTGATCACTCACTTCATTATTTACCGCTTCGGAAAAACTAAGCACATATGCCTTTGTAGCATAATACACAGCCATAGTTGGTCCAGATTGAAAGGCTGCTGTTGAGGCCACATTCATAATTCTGCCAATTCTTCGTTTAACCATGTCTTTTAAATACAATTTAGTAAATTGAGTCAAAGTCGTGATATTCAAATTAATCATTTGTAATTCTTTATTCCAATCTGTTTCAACAAACATTCCAAAGTCGCCAAAGCCAGCATTATTAATTAAAAAGTCGATTTGAATTTTCGCATTCATTGTTTCATCATAAACCTCTTGCGCTGAATTATTTACTGAAAGGTCTTTTACAATAGTATAGACTTTGATCTTGAATTGATTTTCCAATTCAATTTTTAATTCATTAAGTTTAGATTGATTTCGTGCAACCAAAACTAAATCTCCGCCTTTTGATGCATGAACTCTCGCTAATTCTAATCCTATTCCATTGGATGCGCCTGTAATTAATGCTGTTGCCATAATTTTATTATATTTTGAGCAAAAGTAGGCTAAGCATTCCAAACATACAACATTAGAGTATAGTCTATACTTGCAATTTATTTTTTAAAGCAATATATTTGCCCAATGTTAATAAATGAATTATCTAAACGCACAGGAATTACCACTCATACCATTCGATTTTATGAAAAGTCAGGATTAATAAAAGGTAAACGTGACGAAAATATTAAGTCGAACAAGTACTTTCATTATGATGAAGAAGTGGTTGAAAAATTAGCCTTAATTAGAGATGCGAAATCAATTGGATTTACAATAAATGAAATTGGTCAATTAATAGAAGCGTGGTATAATAATAAAATAACGATTACAGAAAAACTAAGTGTATTGGATGAAAAGCTATTATCAATTGATGAGAAGATAAGACAATTGAAGGAAATGAAAAAGATGATCACACAATTTAAAAAAGACGTGATTAATGATAATTGCTAGACACTATTTCATTTCAACCAATAATTTAGGAAATGATTGTGCTTATTTCAGAAAGTGACTCAAAAAGAAAATGAGAATGAATTTTCAACTTTGAATATTCATTCTCATTTTATGAAGCGGAGAGAAAGGGATTCGAACCCCTGGACCTGTAACAGTCAACAGTTTTCAAGACTGCCGCAATCGACCACTCTGCCATCTCTCCGCGGCAAATGTAATACATCGATATGCGTCTTTCCAAAAAAATAATGATATTTATTTTTACTTATTTTCAGAATAGTTTCTGCTATTGATTTCTATGATTATTTTCACAGCAAAATATGAAAGATGAAACCTGTATATTATAGTGAATATTTGCAATTAGATAAAATTTTAAATGCACAAGAAGAAGAAAGCAAAAAAAATGGTGTTCGTGCAGATGACGAAATGCTTTTTATTATTATTCACCAATCGTATGAACTATGGTTCAAACAAATATTACATGAAGTTGGAATTGTACGTGAAATATTTCTGAAACAAAATATCGAAGAGAACTCTTCGGATATGCATACTGCCGTGCATCGCTTAAAACGAGTTGGTATTATTTTACAAATGTTGATCGATAAAATCACCATCTTAGAAACCATGACACCACTTGATTTCTTAGATTTTAGGGATTTCCTGCGTCCTGCATCTGGCTTTCAGAGTATCCAATTTAAAATTATTGAAGCTTTATTAGGTTTGCCTTTCGATCAGCGTTTTGGACAACAATATTATATTTCTCAACTCAATCAAACCGATATCGATAAAGTAAAAAATGCTGAGCATGAAGTTTCATTATTTACACTTGTAGATCAATGGTTGAAACGAATGCCTTTTTTGAACAACCCAGAGTTTTGGCCCGAAGGTGATGATTTCTTTTCATCTTATCGACTCATATATGAAGCTTCATTACAAGAAGGCGAGAAACAAAATATGGCTCATTTTGATGAGATGTTTATGAGAACAAACGATTCTAGTTCACGAAGATTAAGTCTTGAATCGAATCGCGCTACCCTATTCATCATGCTTTATAGAGATTATCCATTATTGAATACACCTTATCAATTTATAAACTGTCTTTTAGACATAGATGAATTGCTTGCGCAATGGCGTTATCGACATATGAATATGGTTCAACGAATGATAGGACGAAGAGTTGGAACTGGTGGAAGCACGGGGGCTCATTATTTAAAGAATGCGGCAGATACACATTATATTTTCAAAGAATTTGCGGATCTCACCTCATTCCTTATTCAACGAAACAATTTACCCGTTCTACCTTTGCAACTTGCAGAGGTTTTAGGCTATTCAAAACAATAGGCTATTGTTTATAGTTATCATCAAACTCAGTTTTTCATTTTACTTTAGTTGAATGAAAAATATAATTTTATTTGGTTCACTAGTTTGTTTACTCAATTCATGTATAACGACATCTAATAAATCAACGCCTCTTTACGGCAAACTTGGTGAAAAAACCAGTGTATTTGATGCAGTCATTGTTCCTGGCTTACCTTTCATAAATGGTCAATGGGATAGTTTGATGAAAGCACGTGTTGTTTGGAGTGTTCACTTGTATAAAAACAAAATCACTAAAAATATTATTTTTTCTGGAAGTGCTGTTTACTCTCCCTTTTACGAAGCTAAAATTATGGGGCTCTATGCGCAAAAACTTGGCGTAGAACCATCTCATATTTTTTACGATACGCTTGCAAAACATAGTACAGAAAATGTTTACTATTCTTACAAACTGGCCCAACATTATGGATTTAAATCTTTAGCCTTAGCCACTGATCCGTTTCAAAGTAGAATGCTGAAAAGTTATACCAAGAGGCGTTTTGCATCAGAGATTACTCATATCCCAGTTAATTTTGAAACCGTTAAAAATATGAAGGTGGCCAATTTTGATATTGATAGCAATCTAGCTTATAAACATGGTTTTGAATCTATTTTGGAATCTGAAAATTTTTTAACAAGACTTCAAGGCACGATGGGCACTAAACTTTATCACGGACCAGATAAACGTTTAAGAAAATTATAATGATCTGTCTATCGACACCACATAAAAATTACTAATAACTACTCTCAATCAGTGTTTTTGTATAATTTGAATTAGGATTTTTATAAATAAGTTCAGAGTGCCCATACTCAACTATTTTGCCATTTTGCATGACAGCAATATGACCGCTCATATGTTTAATAACACCTAAATCATGTGAAATAAAGAGATAGGTTAGATTAAATTCATCGCGAAGCGATACTAAGAGATTCAACACTTGCGCTTGAACACTGATATCTAGTGCTGAAACACTTTCGTCACATACAATAAAAGAAGGTTGCAAAGCCAAAGCCCTTGCAATACAAATTCGTTGTCGTTGACCACCAGAAAATTCATGAGGATAGCGATTAAAATGTGAAGGTAGTAGACCAACTTTTTCTAAAAGTTCAATTGCCTTTTCTTTTCTTAGGCTTGCACTATATAAGTCATGAACTACCATTGGCTCAACAATTGCATCACCAATTTGTACTCTTGGATTTAATGATGAATATGGATCTTGAAAAATAATTTGTACTTCTTTTTTATATTCAGCTAATTCAGACTTCGTAAAATCAACGATACTTTTTCCTTTATAAAAAATTTCACCCGAGGTAATTTTATTTAATTGCACAATCGTCTTACCTATTGTGGTTTTCCCGCATCCACTTTCTCCTACCAATCCTAGTGTTTCTCCTTCTTTAATTGTAAGATCAACTCCATTTACTGCTTTATACCATGAAACGGGCTTTCCTAAAAAGTTTCTTTGAGTAGGATACCAAGTAGATAGATTTTTTAGTTCAATCATTGGTTTTCGGGAAGAAATTTCTTCAATTCTCTTTTGATAGGTTGTGGCATCAATAATATTTTGAATATCTGGCAGATCAAAATTATCATCACTAGCTTCTTGCACCATTTTTAAAACCCTTACCCTTTCTGTATGAGAAGGTCGGCAACTTAATAATCCTTTTGTATACGCTTCTTTGGGATGATTGAATACTTCGTTGGTAGAACCGTATTCAATGCATTGGCTCTTTCGCATGATCATTACATCATCGGCAAAACCTTTCACTAGATTCAAATCGTGTGTTATAAAAAGAATGGCCATTTTTCGTTTGTTCTGCAAATCTTTTAATAATTCGAGTATCGTTCTTTGAACTGTAACATCTAGTGCAGTTGTAGGTTCATCAGCAATTAGAAGAGAAGGATTACAACATATAGAAATGGCTATCATCACACGTTGTTTTTGTCCACCTGAAAGTTCATGAGGATAACGGTTCATCATCTCTTTGGGATTGGGTAGTTTAACCTCTTCAAATAATTTCAAGGTTTTTAAATCAGCTTCATCCTTAGAACATTTTTGATGGAGAAGAATTGTTTCTGCAACCTGATCTCCACATTTCATTAATGGATTTAAAGAGGTCATCGGTTCTTGAAATATTATGCCAATTTCGTTGCCACGTAAAGTTTCAAAGGTTGTTGGCAAACATTTCAACAAATCAATTGAGGTTTTTTGATTAACACAGAATTCAATAGTCCCTGAAATAATTTTAGCAGGTGGTGAAGGTAATAAGCCAATGATACTAAGTGCTGAAACTGATTTCCCTGAACCACTTTCACCAACTAATGCTAAAGTTTTTGATTCATTTAACTCAAATGAAATATTCTGTATGGCATGAACTAATTCATCTTCAGTTTGAAAATCGACAGATAAATTATTTACTTTTAGCAAAGGTGTACTCATGTTTCACAAATGTAGGTTGAAACAAATAAATGGCAGAATCATAGTGAAAATACTTATCTAAAATTGCTTTTATCAAATTTCATGATACCAGTTTAGAATTCTACATTTGCTAAACATGAAGCCTTCGATTCTTATTATTTACTATTCACAGACAGGCCAACTTCGTTCTATATTAGATAGTATATTTAGTTTACAACATAATCAATGTGATATTGACCTGTTAGAAATTAAACCTACTAAGCCTTTTCCTTTTCCATGGACATCTGAGACTTTTTTTGATTGTATGCCAGAAAGTGTGCTCCAAATTGAGGAAGATATTGAACCGATTGTATATTCAGAAAAGAAATACGATTTAATCGTATTAGGTTATCAACCATGGTTTTTATCCCCTTCTATCCCATTTAATAGTTTTTTAAAAAGTAAATACGCAAGTATTTTAAAAAATCAAAATGTACTTACTGTCATTGGATCTCGAAATATGTGGTTGAATGCCCAAGAAAAAACCAAAGAATCTTTACGAAATTTAGGTGCCAATCTAGTTGGGAACTTAGTTTTTATTGATAGAAATCCGAATCTAGTTTCCATTCTTACCATTATTCGTTGGACATTCAAAGGCCAAAAGGAAGCAACTAAAAATATGCCTGAAGCTGGCGTTCAGAAAAAAGATATAGAAGAAGCCAATCGATTTGGTTCGCTGATTTTAGATGCAATTACAACAAATGATTTTAGCAATTTGCATCAAACATAATTGGCAAAAAAGG
>DAOOQH010000128.1:0-9785 GCA_035388625.1 Chitinophagaceae bacterium
CTTGGGATAATTATTATGATGATACAATACTGAGCCAATTTTATTTGACCGAAAAGAAAGCTTTGGTCAAATCTTTTCTTGATGAAGTGCCTTTCCAAACCTTATTAGATTTGGGCGCGAATGATGGCGAGTTTTCAATGCTATATAAAAACACAACCAAGCAAATTATATCATTAGATGAGGATAGAAATTGTATTGAAAAACTTTATCAAACATGTAAAAAGGATGGAATTCAAAATATTATCCCATTAGTTTGCGACCTAACGAGTCCTTCGCCTGATATCGGATGGCATAATGAAGAACGAAGTGCAATGTTCAAACGTCTTCGTCCCGATATTGTTTTAGCATTGGCTTTAATTCATCATTTAGCCATTGCCAATAATTTACCATTAGAGAAAATCATTTCCTTTTTTCATTCGCTCAGTGAGTATTTGTTAATTGAGTTTGTTCCTAAAGAAGATCCAAAAGTTCAACAATTATTAGCTCATAGAAAAGATGTTTTTGATAATTATGATCTAAAACATTTTAAAATTTGTATTCAATCTTATTATGAGATTTTAAAAGAATCACAAGTGGCAGATACAAATCGAACACTATTTTTATTAAAACGTAAAGGATGAGAAAATTAGAATCCTTCCCTTTTTTCCTGTATTTATTACCCATCTTTTTTTATTTAGTTGCAATAACCAATTATGGTTTGCATCCAACAACCACCTATTTAGTATTACCCTTTGTTTTGATGTTGATAATAATTTCATTAGGACATTTATTCATTCACAAAAAGAAAATTCAACATAAAAGACTTTATATCATCTTTTTTCTCTGGACTTTATTTTACTTATTTTTTGGAAATATAAAAGAAGCGATTCCAACAACAAACTTTTTTTATTCTTATTATATTTTATTTCCATTGGTATGTATGATGCCTTTGATTATAGGATATTTATTGAAGCGAAATTTGAATAATGGTCAAACAATATTTACTTATTTAAATTGGTTGATGATGATTTTAACTACAATGCAAATCGGTTTTGCAGCAAAAAATATCAAGGCGAGTCAAGGCGTTTTTATGAAACCAATTGAATTATCGAGTTCGCAAATAAAATCTAAACCCAATATTTATTTTATTTTGTTTGATGAATATCCTGGACAAATATCGTTACAACATTACTATCAATTTAATAATGAAAAGCTTGTGAATCATCTTCGTCAAAACGATTATTATGTGTTTGATACGATAAATAGCAATTACGATAAAACAGTTTATTCAGTGAATTCAACATTGAATTTACAATATGTTGATAGCACAATTTATAAGCCTGTAAAGGATTATGCTGCCTATTTAAAAAACTATGTTTCGATTCGAAAAAATCTAGTCTCAAATTTTTTAAAAAAAGAGGGTTATTCGATTCATAATCTTTCCTTGTTTAGTATTGACAATGATGAAAGCAATTATGCTTTTCCAATGTTGTATACAAATAATCGAAACTTATATAGAAATACTTTACTTGAAAAATTAAAACGCGATTTACTTTGGAAACTTTATTGTGGGCGATTTCGAATGGAGTCGATGTACAATAAATATCTACTTCATACCCATCATCAGAATAATGAAATTATACAAAAAACAATTGAAGCAGCAGTAAAAACTGATGGAAAACCCTTCTTTCATTTTGCTCATTTATTAATGCCACATGAGCCTCTGTTTACCGATAGTCTTGGAAATTTGTATGATATGGAAAAGGAAACACATACCTCCGATACAAGTATCAAAGCCTTGGCGTATTTGAAATATACCAATACGCGAATGATGCAATTATCAGATTCATTGGTTAAAAATGATCCACAAGCAATTATTATTTTATTCAGCGATCATGGTTATCGAGATACACCAGAGGAGAATAGAAAATATTATTGTAATAATTTTATGGCCATTCATTTACCCGATTCAAACTATGCTCAAATAAGTAAGATATGCTCAAATGTAAATTTATTTAGGGTTATCTTCAACCAATATTTTAATATGCAATTACCCCTGCTAAAGAATGAATCCTATTCAATTGATGAAGAAGAAGATAAGTTTAGTCTTCTTGAAAATAGGCAATAATATGTTGCTTCAATAGTAGTTCTTGTTTGAGTAAACTTTCGGCAGGTGGATTTTCAATGAGTTTATAATGCGGCCAACCGTCCTTATCATGTCCATCATATTCATAATATCCACTTTGAGCTAATAAGGCGCAAGTAGCAATATGCATTAAATCTTGTTTCTGTTCTTTGGTAAATTCTTTATTCGGAACCTGACCAAGTTCATTAATACCAATCAAATAAAGTAATGCCTCCATGTCTGGTTTTTTACCAAATCGATTGATGAACATTGATTCGATACCGATCCATTTTTCCTTAAATTCGAGTTCGTCCAATAAATTCATTTTGCAATAGTAGTGTCAATATTTCATTTTCAAGTAGAATAGCTGTACTTTTCAAATGAATTTCACTATTAGTTTTCAAATGAATCGCATAATCTTATTCTTATTCTCCTTATTGTTTTCATTCAAAGCATATTCACAATTTACTTTTGAGTTGAAAGTTGATTATGCAATGCGTGTTCAAAATACCGATCAGTTTTCGGTAAGTGGCACGATACTCACTGGCAAACTTGAAAAAGGAAAAACATATTTTTTAGAAGACGGAACCAAACTTTTGATACATAATATTATTTCATCAAAATCAGCTACTTCGGTACCTGTTGCTGGGTCTAATGAAACAGTTTCATTAGCATTTACATGTAAAGATTTTATTCCAGAACGTGGTGATATTATGCGAGGAGTTAGTACACGTCCATCTTATGGTAGTGCAGCGCCAAAGTATAATACACATCTAATTGCTGAAGGAACCCTATTTTGTCGAGTGAACGGAAAATTATATAGTGCCAAAATGGTAAGCAAACCCATTTATATAAAAGAGTCAAATATTTTAGATATGTTTTTTATCGCTCAAGATGAATCCGTAATATGGCTCCAAATTAATGGATTTTCAGATATTGAAACCATACCCCACACCACCAAATCAGATACGAGTGAAAAAACGCCTTCATTAGTTTGTAAACTTGCCTATATGCCAAAGGGTTATCGTCCAACTGATATGCCAACTAATTATAGGGCTTATGAAGATATGAAAGGAAATTCAGGTATTATCATCACAGAATTAAATCGATACAAGAAAAACATAGCACTTGAATTTTCGGGTATTTTACGACCTAACGAAAAGATGTTAGAGGAATCGGCTGCAGGATTATTTTATATCACTGAAGGACGAGTAGATCGTATTAGTTGGGACGAATATTAAACTAAACTCGCTGACATGATGTTCACCATGCCAACGAGTATTATTAGTTTATTTTTCTATTGAAGTTGATTCTTCAATAGCATTTTCTTTTCGATCATTCATCTTCTTGAATTTATCATTTTTACAATGTTGTGATTGTGAATGACATCCATGATTTCCTGCTACTCGGTGATGTTTACCACTAATTGCAAATAAAGAGATACTTGTAATGATCATCGTCGTTATAAAAACGATTTTTTTTGTTGAGCGTTTCATATTATTTTAAATTGTTTTTGAATTGATTGAATCAGTATTTTCTTCATTTGAATGAAATCCACAGCGACCTTTGAATTTCATTTTGTAAGCTTTCCGTTCATCATCGCTCATCGATTGAAAATGATCGGCATACGCAGGATTCATTCTAAAATATCGGCTTTTTCTACTTGAACCAATTAGTTTAAATATGGCGCCAATGAGTAGAAAAATTACAAAGACACGAATCAAGAAAAATGGAAGAATAAAGAGCACGATACCCGCTAAGATTCCAGCAAGTATTGTTTTGAAAATTTGTGTTGTCATTTTTTAATTGTTTTATTATGAAGACGTTCATCAGGCATTTTTACTTTAAAGAAGATAAAATACTTTAAGAAATATTTTGGGCGGCACACACGCTTTTCATTGCAAGCCGCGCCACGCTACAGCCACACTTTGCAGCGGGCTTTTCATTATCCCGAAGTTTGCTTTCGGGATTGCCGCAATACAAATACATATAGCTGGCATTTCAAATTTTATATCGACGATAGAATAAATTATATTTATTGAAGTGATTACAGTAAAATGTAAAAGGAATAAAAAAAGCCCCAATACATAAAGGTATTGAGACTTATATACGAACGAAGTAATTTAATTTCTTCCGCACCGATTACGCCATTCCTCTTTAAATTTTTGTTTTTCTTCGTCACTCATATTCATCATTTTCTCTTTCATATTAAAACGTTTTTTAAAATCTGGTCTGCCTGATTGACCTTTAAAGCCACCAAATAAAATTCGACACAATGCCAGAAGTCCTAATGCTTTAGGGAAATCTAATAATCCAACCCCTTGAAATAATGTTGGTAATATCGCATTCCACAAAAGCATAACCACATAGCCAATCAATGCTATAAAACCAATGCCTAGCAATGGCAGTAAAATAAATTTAGTTGGTTTGTTCATGTTCATATTAATTATAATTAAAAAAGTCGTTGTATAAATTATTGAGTCGTTCGCGTAGATGCTTTACTGCATAACCTTTCCGTGAAATAATGGTTTTAATACTTTCACCTGTTTGATTGGCAATATTTTGAAGACTTATATCTTCTAGTTCGTTTTGTATAAAAACACTTCGTTGTTTTTCAGGTAATTCGTCAAGTGCAATCATTAATTCGTCCCAAAATATCTTTTTAAAATATTCGTCTTCGGGTGTTTGAGTATCAGCTAAAAGAATATCTTTAAAATTCACTTCTCCATCTTCACTTTCGAAAATAAAATCTTCGAGACTTTCAGATTTCTTTTTACGAAAACGGTCTGTTATTTTGTTTTTTGCCACTCGATACAGCCAACCACTTACGCTTTCAATAGATAAGGTATTTTCTAAATTGCTTAACTGATACCAAACATCTTGTAAAACATCTTCGGCATCTTCATCAGTTGAAACCTTACCACGTATAAATCCTAACAATTGCTTGCCATATTGATTTACAGTTTGAATGATATTCGTTTTTTGTTGAGCCATTAAAATGTTGTCATTCATCATTTGGTATGAAGACGATTGAAATAAAATTTTACTTTAAAGTTGAGAATTTTTGATAAAAGTAAATCTTATAACTGTTCTTCGTCATTAATCAAATGAAAAAGCCTTCATCGCCGAAAATGGGATGAAGGCTTCTAATTTTTATTGAAAAAAACTTACGACTAGTCTTTTGTAAACTTGTTTGTTGCTTTACCTTTCTTAGTACTCACTTCAACAATATAAATTCCTTGACTTAAATTTCTTAGGTCAATTGTTTTTGTTGTAATCGCTTGCAATCTTTCAAATGATAAAACTTTTGAACCAATTTGATTATAAATACTTTAAATTCTTATCTTATTTGGCATGGACTATATATAAAAATAATTTGAGAATATCTTTCTTCTTGACCTGAACAATTTTCGAGTATTAGATCCACCTGATAATATCCACTTCCATAAAGGAAATAGTAGTAATATGCGAAGCTAATATTTTCCTGAGAAGTTAAGCTACTATAAATGTATGGAGTACTTTTAATTGAAGCGGGAACAAAGTCATTTATGTTATTTGAATTAAGCTTTGCCCATTCCCATCTGTGTCTTGCAACTCCATCATTTAAAGTACATGAAGCATCTGCGAATAGTGGTGAATTTAGGTCACACCAAGAATCTGGCATTGTAAAGCATGGCCCACTTTTATCTACACATATATTATCTAGATATACATAGCCAAAATGTATCGTCTCACTGCAGTCGCCGGCTGCAAAATAAATAGTTAAATTATCTCCAGCGTTCACATCCTTAATTTTAGACAAATCAACACATTCCTGATGCCATTGCTTATAAATAACCGGAGTTGGTGTACCAGGTATTGCATAAGGGTAAAACAATTGATCACCCATCCAAGGTAAAACCTCCCAAAATGGGTCATTGTGGTTTGCCATGTATTTTTCTCCGCGTAATATGTTCGTTGGAAGTGTACTATTGACCAAGTTGCTTGATTTACTAACCCAATAACGAAAAAATGGATTTTTTTCAGCTTCAGTGCCTGAAGGACAGTCATCGCAACTTATTATATGATTTTCACCAGAACTCATAACTGCTGCCCAACTAAAACTTAATGTTTTATTAGTATTCAAAGTAAAATTATAAGATATAATTTCTGCCTGATTGTCGTTTAAAGTTAGTGTTGGAAATGCAGCGTCTGGCGTACCTAAACGTAATGAATATAAACCGTCTAATACCACCGGCAACTTAGGACCTATTTGTGGACCAGCGGGTCCAGAAGGTGGACCTGTCAATAGTAATGGGTCATACGGATCCCAAGTAGGAGGTGTGGAAAAGGGTAAAGGCATAATTTCATGTCTATTAGAGATATATGGAGGATTGCCACTAGAACCAGTTCCTGAAGTGAACAAAGTTAGATCTAACGGGTCAGTGCTATTTCCAATATATAGCTGAAAGTTAGTAAAATCACCTTTTTCAATATCACCGTTTTCACATGGAGGAGAATCAATTTCATCTTGTGCGAACCCTATAATTGGAGAGATAATTATGATAAAGAGAATAAGTGTTGAATATTTCATAGTTTTAAATTTTATAAAAAAGTAAATTTTGTTTTTGCCTGAAAGCCTTGGCTAAATATTTCAATAAAGTAAAGACCAGTTGGTAATTCTGGTAGATTTAACAAAAAGTCGTTTTGTCCCGAATGATAATTCTCTTTAAATAGTTGTACTTTCATTAATTGACCAATTGAATTATAGACACAGATTGATGGATTAACTAATTCTTTTGAGGTTGAAATTTTTATATTCAATGATTTGGTAAATGAGTTTGCGTTGACTGATATACAATTGGTACAATTGAAATTATCAAGTTTTGTTGAATTCAAGGCATCAGAATACTGATCATATGCCAAGTGATCATGAGTCAAAACCGAGATTGAGAAGTTAATGAGATCGTTGATTTCATATTGACTAAAGATTATTGAATAATAATTATTGCTATTCTCATTTTCCCAAAGCAAATAAATCTCATTTTCAAAATCCCATACCAAATTATTTTCAAAATTTTTCAATTTGAAAAGTTCTGAGACTTTGATACATTTTGAAAGCCGAGAACCATTGTAATTAAAAGTAACATTGTCAAATCGTTCAATTTTCATAGAGCCAGACTTATTATAATGGATTTGATTATCAACTAAATTTGTATCAATGCTTTTAAGCATGGTTTCGCTAGATCTCAAATTAAGATTAGAAAATAGATTCTTTTGAGAAGATAGGCGATAAATTTCATTTTTTGTAAGATGGAGTTGATCTGGTGAAATAAGTTTCGCATCAAAAAGCTCCAACTTATTGTTATTGAGAAGAGAGTCAAACTTAAGTTGAATCAGCTGAGTATTATTGAGTTTCTTAAGTTCATCAGTTTCATGTTTCTTACATTGGGAAAGCATGCTATTAAAACTGACAGACAAAAAAAATAAAGGGATTAGAAAGTTTAATTTGATATTCATTTTATTATTTAGCTATGTAGGCAGCTTAACCTTTTAGAAAGATTAGACAGTTATAAAAAGCAAGAATTCATTAAAAAATCGTAATAATCACAATTTAGATAATAAATTTATAGAATCAATTTTAATTTTATGTATTAACATATAAATAACAGCATTTCGGAAATTTTGAGTAATCGAAATTGAATATATTTCATAACGTCTTACTTATCATAGAAATAGTAAATGAACGATAAATGCTTGTTTATTTTAATTGACCTATTGAAGTTTGAATCTTCAATAATTTTTGACAAGACTTAAAATATTATATAATTCACCAAACACTATCTATTTCGATTTCCTTTTCAAGTCCTACCTTTACAAAAATTTTTAAAAGCTTGTCACTTACTTCAATTAAGAATTACTTTTCACTTATAAAATTCAGTCATACCATATTTGCCATGCCATTTGCCTGCATTGGATATGCATTGGCAATCGCAAAAGAAAATTACAGATTCGATTGGAGGCTATTTTTATTAGTCATTTTATGTATGGTATTCGCTCGAAGCGCAGCAATGGCATTTAATCGATATATTGATTCTCATATTGATGGACTCAATCCTAGAACGGCTATACGAGAAATTCCAGCCGGTACCATTCCTAAAAAAAATGCTTTATTTTTTGTGGTCATTACTTGTTCACTTTTTATAGCAACTACTTTTTTTATTAATCCGATTTGTTTCTACTTATCACCTGTGGCGTTATTTGTGGTTTTGTTTTATAGTTATACCAAACGGTTTACACCACTTTGCCATTTAGTATTGGGTATTGGTTTGTCGCTTGCGCCTATTGGTGCGTATTTGGCCGTTACTGGTGAGTTTGATTTACTTCCTCTATTATTTTCGTTATCTGTATTGACATGGGTTTCAGGATTTGATATTTTATATGCTTTACAAGATGAAGAATTTGATAGAGAAAACGGATTGAAATCCATACCCGTATTACTAGGCCGTAAAAACGCCATGATGGTTTCTAATTTATTACATTTAATAACGGCTATACTTGTGATTTATATTGGTTATCAATATCTATCATCAACCCTTTATATCATTGGCTCATTTATTTTTGTTGGGTTATTGATCTATCAACATACATTGGTTAAGCCTAACGATATTAGTAAAGTGAATTTAGCATTTGGAACAACCAATGGCGTAGCAAGTGTTTTATACTCGATTTTCGTGATCACAAGTTTATTATTTTAAATTTTATAAATGGCACGATTGCTCGCGATTGATTATGGAAAAAAAAGAACTGGTATTGCAGTAAGCGATCCGCTACAAATTATTGCAAGCGGATTAACAACCGTTGAAACCCCATCATTAGTTAGTTTTTTAAAAAACTATTTTAATGAAAACCAAGTAGAATTGGTTTTAATTGGATTACCAAAATCGTTACGAAATGATGATACCCATGGAACTCCTTTAGTTGAAAAATTCATCTTATTGTTTAAATCAACTTTTCCGACCATGCCCATACAAACTTTAGATGAAAGGTTTACATCTAAAATGGCTTTTCAAACCATGATTGATAGTGGTTTGAAAAAAAAGGATCGACAAAATAAAGCATTGGTCGACGAAATCAGTGCAACCATATTATTACAAGGTTATATGTCATCTTTTTAGAGCCTGTCTTAATTTTTTTTAGGGCTCCATTACACTACACATTAGTTTTCATATCTTTGCCAACATGATATTACCTATTGTTGCTTATGGCCATCCTACATTGAGAAAAGTGGGTGTAGAAATCACAAAAGATTATCCCAATTTAAAAGAATTAATCGCAAATATGTGGGATACACTTTATAAATCAAATGGTGTTGGATTGGCTGCACCTCAAATCAATCATGCCATCAGATTATTTTTAGTAGATAGCTTGCAAATAGTTGAAGGTGCTGATGATGAAGACAAGGATGATTATAAACACGAAAAGCCAATTAAAGCAGTATTTATTAATCCAACCATTGTGGAATTAGATGGTGATGATTGGAAATATAATGAAGGTTGTTTAAGCATTCCTAAAATACGTGAGGACGTTTATCGACCAGAAACAGTAACCCTTGAATACCAAGACGAAAATTTTGAACATCATACTCAAACATTTGATGGAATAACTGCACGTATTATACTTCATGAATACGATCATATTG
>DAOOQH010000129.1:0-9739 GCA_035388625.1 Chitinophagaceae bacterium
GCTTTGTGCAAAAACCCAAACTGATTTTAATATCGTTGGCGATGAACAATTAAAGATTAAGAAACGTGTGGTATTTGTATAATTACCACCAGCTCCAATTGAATTATTCAGAGGACCAACATGATAACTCGAAGCTACCACTTGCTCTTCGGCCCAGTAAGTTGTTGTCGATGATAATGATGGAGTTGTAAACGAATTACCCGCGGCTAAACTAGTTCCACCTGATGATGCAGCATACCAACGAATTGTATCACCAATTGTATTGGGTATTGCATTTAATACTGTTGACCCCGGTGCGCATAATGTAATATTGTTAGTGGTTGGTCCTGGAGGTGGACCCACTTGAATATAGGCGGTTTGCACCAATGAATCAATACCACATGTTCCACCATCAACATAGAGTTTAACTGTATAAGTTCCACTTGTATAAGTATGCGAAGGATTATATAAAGTTGATGTGCCACCATCGCCAAAATTCCAAATAAAGCTATTGCCATTTATACTGGTATTATTAAAATTAACGGTAAGTGTAGGATTGCATGTTTCAAGAATATCAGCAGTGAAATTACTTACAGTTGCACTGGCAACATATGGTGCTCCTACACAAACAGTACTCCATGCGTTAGTAGTTGCAATAGTTGGAGTTGAACAAGCACCATAAAGCTCAGATGAAGAAAGTATTGAGTAAAAACGAGCGTCTGCATAATCGGCATTCGGAAAAAGATGTACCGTTAATGTTCGATATGCGATAAACTCAGAAGTATCATTGCCTAAAGTTGCAATATTGTTTGCGGCACTTCCAACACTGACTAAGTAAAACCAATAATCAAGGGGACCAGCATTGGCATGAGGTTCGCCTACGGTTGACCAATTGGTTCCTTGATAACATTTAGGATCTCCAAAACTTAATGGATTTGACATTGACCGAAGTCCATTACCATTTGGTACACCAGCCGATGAGCAAGTAATATCGCCTCCAATTTTCCAATCCCATTGGGTTGGTCGAGCATATCTTTCAACTGCGGTTCCAATAATATCACTATAAGCTTCGTTTAATGCATCACATTCATCAGATCCTGAACTTGAAGCACTTAAATCAGAAGAATAATTTGTAAGACCATGCCCAATTTCATGTCCACATACATCAAGACCAGTCATCACCAAAAATCCAACAGAAACATCTCCATCACCATATGTCATTCGTGTTCCATTCCAAAAAGCATTTGCATAATTAGATCCATAGTGCACATAACTTTTTAATTCAAAACCTGCATCATCTATACTATTTCTATTATGTTTTGAAAAAAGATAATCATAGGTACGTTGTGCCCCCCAATGTGCGTCGGTGGCGGCTTCGTCTTTTGCTGCATTCACATTATTCCAATAATTATCGGCATCTGTAAAATCAACTGAACCTGCTGTTGATGTGCCAGTTAACATATTATAAGTGTTTACACCAGATCCTCTACTAGCATCACGCAATCGGAAACTGGTTGGTGAAAGACTGTCTGTTTGAAAAGCTCGCGTGCCAGAATATTTTGTTACTGCTGTTCCATTGGTTCCAATATGTTCAATTAAATTTTTGGATAGAATAATTTTACCAGAATGCGCATCAATATATTCCATTGTTCTCCCCATCGGCTCGTGTGCATAGATATTAAATGCATGACAGAGATGATAAGTATTTTCAGACTTCAAAACATATAAAATTGCTTTTGGGTAATAAGTTGCCAACGGATTATTTTCTTCTGCTTTAAGAAACTGTTCTTCTTCAGCAATTTGCCATTTATATAAATTGGCTTGAACCTTATTTAACGCAATATTTAAAGTAGCAGTTTCTGTTAAACTCGGTTGCACGTTTAAATTGGGAATATCATTATAGATAACACCACTAAAACTTTCTATCATACCATTGCGTGTATGTGCAATATACATAGTGCCCTGAATGGGAACTTGATTAAAGGTTTGACGAAAACGAATATGTTCAAATCCAAGAGCATCTTTTGTTCTATTTAATTCAACAAAACCATATTGAGACTTTAGTCCCAGAGCTTGGTTCATCCAAGAAACCATATTTTCAAGCTTAGGGCCAGAATATGTTCTAAATTGAATATAGTTTGGGATACTAGAATGATCGGTATAACGAATCAAATTTGTGCCAAGTATTTTTGCATTTGCGTCAGCATCTTTAAAAATAGATTCGCGTGCACTTAGCGAAATTGAAATCATTGAAAGAACTAGGAGAATATAATGTTTGAACATAATTTTAAAATATACGCTAAGGTAATACTGGCAATGAAAATAGTTGTATACTGACGCAAGTTTACAGCTATTAAATTCCCTTGTTTATCTCAATAAGGAATGAAAATCAGGATAATTCTGACTTAATGTAGATATTATTCTACAAATGTTTGTTGAATATTGCTTTACAGTTGAACGGTGCCAACGCCACAATTGCTGCATAATGAAAACTTCGCTGACCAAAAAAAAAATAAGATAGCTTGGTGAATTAAGATATTATAGATCTCAATACGTTTTTGTTAAATATCTAAAAGAATTAAATACTTAAATTATACTTGCATATTGGAATTTGCAAAAATTTCAATTTATTCACGATCACTACAAAACACAAAAACTATCATGACAAAAACGCTACACAAAAAATTAAAAAATTGTTTCTTAATTCTTCCCTTCCTCCTAATGCATTTTATCGGCTATAGTCAAGCCGGAACTGCTGTAACTATGACCCTGCAAAACATGGTACAAACTGCACCTAATGTGCTTGAGTATGATGTGATGCTAACTAATACAGGAACAACGACCCTTGCATTGAGAGGCTATTCATGTGGAATTAATCATGCTGCGGGCTTAAATGGAACTGGCACACTGAGCCATACATTTGTGTCACGCGATGCATCGTTGGCAACATTACCAGCTGTAACGCCTGGATATACTGCCTCCAATAATCATTTACGTTTTACCACATTGAATGCACTCCCAGGCAATGAAGTGAATTTGACGGTTGGTACGCCTTATCGATTAGCGACCATGAGAATTACAAATACGGTTAATTTCCCAACTGATTTTAATACAGGATTTACTTTACAAACCTTAACTGCTGCTGGTAAAACGCAATGTATTGCTACTTGTATTGTTACACCACCAGGTACTAATTATGCAATTAATGGTACACTTAATACGCCTTTAGCAAATACTATTCAAGGACTTACCGGTACTGTTACCACACCCATATTTTTTGTGAATCCATCAGCTCCATTTGCAGCCAACGTAAATTCATCGACAAATGTTATTTGTAATGGCCAGAACAATGGAAGTGCTCAAGTATTATTAACAGGGGCTGGATCAGGATCACCAATTGGGGATGTTGGAACGTATACCATCAATGGTGGCGCAAATATTGCTTATAGTGGGAATCCATTTACTGTTTCAAATTTAGCCGCAGGAAACTATACAATTTCTGTGACCACCGCATTTGGCTTTACAGATACAGCTTTTGTAGTAATTACCGAACCATCGGCAAGTTCAAGCAGTATTACTGTTTCAACTTTCCCTTCATATACTTGGGCAGCCAATGGCCAAACATATACCACAAGTGGTGTGTATACATTTACTACAACCAATACATCGGGCTGCGACAGTATTATAACTTTGAATTTAACTATTTTACAAACTTCCGTTTTAATGACATTGCAAAATGCCGTTCAAATTGCGCCTAATGTATTTGAATATGATATTATGCTAACTAATACAGGTACAACTGCGTTAGCATTAAGAGGATATTCATGGGGTATTAATCATGCTACAGGAATGGCAAACGGAGGTACAATTACACATTCTTATATTTCGAGGGCTGCAGTTTTATCTACACTACCCATTCCAACCTTCTCTTATACAGCCGCTAGTTTGCATTTAAGAGGAACCACCACCAACGCAACTGCGGGTAATGAGATAGCTATTCCAGCTGCTACACCTATTCGATTGGCAACCATGAGGGTAACAAATACAGTAAATTTTCCTCCAAACTTTGTACCCAACTTTTCATTACAGTTAATTACAGCTGCAGGTAAAACGCAATGCATTGCAACATGTATTACAACACCACCGGGCATTAGCTATGCAATGAATGGTGTAGGAAATAATCCGGTAAACGGATCGTTACAGGTACTGAGTGGTTTAGTGAATACCCCTTGTTTTTATTTGAACAATACGGCAATTTTTACTGCAACCAATACTTCAACATCTTCGGCAATTTGCTTTGGGCAAACAACAGGAACAGCTCAAATGACATTAACAGGTAACGGATCATCAGCCCCTTCTGGCAATTCAGGAACTTATTCAATTAATGGTGGTGCGCCAATTAGTTATGCTGGCAATCCGTTTACAATTACAAATCTTTCGGCGGGCACTAATACAATATCGGTAACCACTTCTGGCGGTTGTAATGCAATTTCACTAGTAACCATTACACAACAAGCTCCAATTAATACTTCGTCATCGTTTAGTGCTTGTGAAAGCTATTTATGGAACGGAATAACATATACAGCTAGCGCAACACCAACACATACTTATATAGCCGCTTCGGGATGCGATTCGGTTCATACTTTGAATCTTACCATTAATTATAATACGTCAGGTTCATCTAATATATCATCTTGCGGATCATATACCTTGAATGGCAATACATATACGACAAGTGGAATTTATACAAACACATTTACTAATTCAGTTGGATGCGATTCGGTGAATACATTGAACTTAATCATTAATCAATCAAGTTCATCTAATGAATCAGTTACAATTGCCAATTCATATACTTGGCTCGCAAATAATAATACCTATACCCTAAGTGGAGTGTATACTTTTACCTTAACAAATGCGAATGGTTGTGATAGTTTCTTAACCTTGAACCTAAATATCTTATCTGTAAACATTAGTGTAGATCAAGATATTTCATGCTATGGAAATAACGATGGTACTATACTGGCAGCTGGCGTTGGTGGATCAGGAAATTACACTTATGATATTGATGGTGGAAATGCATTTACAAATCTTACTGGATATTTCTTTGGTTTAGCACCTGGTCAACATACAATATGCGCGAAAGAAACACCATCTAATATAATTATTTGCGGCGTTGTTACCATATTAGAGCCTGATCCTATTGCAGCGAATTTTACGACTGATACTTTTGTTTCATGCAATATAAATAATGGTCAGTTATCTATTAACCTATCTGGAGGTACAACGAATAATCAACCATTTTTAACAATATGGACCAATGCAAATGGAGATACACTAAATGATCAAACTTCAAATAACTTTGCAACAACTGTTGGTAATTTAGCTGCTGGAAATTATAATGTTTTGGTAGAGGATGATAATGGCTGTACGGCTAATTTTAGTGCTAACCTAGCAACACCTGTTTGTGATGATACACTCAATTTAAAATTATTTATTGAAGGATATTATTTGAGTTCTTCTGCAATGGAATCCACTTTATTAAATCAAGGTGTATCGACATTAAGTAATATTACAGATAGTATTTTAGTTGAACTTCATAGCGATATTGCGCCATATGGTTTATTTGATTCAAAAACAACAATACTAAATACAGATGGAACTGCATCATGTGTATTTCCTGCTTTGACAAATTCATATTATATTGTAATTAAACATAGAAATGCTTTACAAACCTGGAGTGCGAACCCAATGGCCTTTGCAGGCAATACTACTTCATATGATTTTACAACGGCTGCAAATAAAGCCTATGGAAATAATATGGTAGAGATTGAACCGGGTATATGGAGTTTATATGCAGGTGATTTGAATGATGATGAGAATATTGACTTATTAGACAATTCAATTTTAGACACAGATATTAGTGCTTTCCAGTTTGGATATTTCGCCACAGATATAAATGGAGATGGAAATGTTGATTTATTAGATGGACCAATTGTTGAAGGCAATATTCTAAATTTCGTTTTTGCAAGTCACCCTTAGAACTTGAATGATTTTGATTGGAAAGGAATGCACTGAATCTCAATAAATTCATTAGTTTTATTTGCACAAAATTTTAATTGTTCAGCTACTCAATAGCACCACATCTTGAACTTTTAGGTTGAATTTCCATATCAATATATGGCTTCATCATCCCTTCATTGCATATTTCACTCTCGAGAATATGAGCAAGCCCTATTTAATGGTCAACAGAAATAAAATGATTGATTTGTTTTATTGAAACTAAATATTACTTTAGTGTTTAAATTTATCAGCCTTATTTTTTCAAATTTTTTTATGAAAAGTATCATTTTCCTTTTTCTACTTTCTATTCTAATCAATGTGAAAAGTTATTGTCAGCAAAGCGATTGTGGAAATCTAAAGGCCGGCATGGTACTCTTTCGAAAAGGCGACTCTAAAATTTCAGCAAGCGGCATGTTTCAATTAAATAAATTAGGTGATGATATGAGAGCAAATCCTAATTGTAAAGTATCGATAGAAAGTACTGCATCTGGGAGTAAACGCGATCTACAAATATCATGGAATAGAACAAACCAAGTGATTAATTATATGGTTGAGAAGCAAGGCATTGACAGGGAACGATTTATTTTTCGATATGGACAGAGCGGTGCGTTCGATGTGGTTAATTTTAGAGGTACATCAAATGAAGAAGATGGACCTTCGAGTGTGCCTGCGCCATTTCCTCATTTAAGAAGATAATTGCTAACAATTTGCAGATAAGATAATTTTTAATCAAATTCAATATGAGTAACTCACTAAAAGTATTTATTTCTTATTCACACAAGGATACAGATCTAAAACTTATGTTTGAAACACATTTGAAAGTTCTATCAAGAAAGATGCCATTGGAAATTTGGTCAGATAATCAAATTTTACCTGGCACAGAATGGAACAATGATATTTTTGATCAACTAAAAGCATCACAAATAGTTATGCTGCTAATATCACCTGATTTTGTAGCTTCATCGTTTTGTTATACCAAAGAATTGGAAATTGCTATGGAAAACCATGAAAAGAAAACGGCAATGGTTCTTCCAATTTATTTGAGACCTGGTGCATACGATAATTTGATTTTTACTAAAATTCAAACCTTACCTGAACCTGAGCCACTTGTTATTACAAGACCTCGATCAGTAATAGAATGGTCGAATCCCGAATCAGCTTTCGTAAACATTATGAATGGTATTGAAAAAGCAATTCAATACTTTCTAAAAGCTTTCAATAACCTTGATCCAATGGCACGTAAAGATGAAATTGAAGAGTACTTAATTTTGGGTAATCACGATAAAGCTTGTAATAGAATGATGGATTTTATCAACGACTTTTCTAATCAGAGAATCCTCGATATACGTAAAATGATCAGTTATAAAAGCACGTTGAATACGATTAATGAAATGATGAAAAATAAGGAGCAAGAGTCGGGTCAAAAAATTGTACTTAAAGAAATACTCGAAGCACGCGAAGCATTGACCATGAATTTACTTGATTTACTCTATGCTACTTTATTACCCAAAGCCGCTTAATGAAAAACTCAATCATTGATTTATTGGAGCTAGAAACTAATCTTAAAACCAGACCAGAGAAAGCGGCTGATCAGTTTATTGCATTAGTAAAAGAGCAAGCTTCAGATCCGAAAATTTATTTTAAGGCACTGTATCTCAAATCAGTATTGATGGCTTCAAATAGTGACGAAGACAGAGAGTCAACTATACAAACCATCTTGCAATTATTAGCTCAAATTCAGCCAATTCAAAATCTTGAAAGTAAATTTCAGTCACTCGAAAATCAGCTAAAAGACAATCATGTTGAAGTTGGCACAGAAAATAAAGGTGAGGTTGTTTTTGAATGTAAAAATATCGGAAAAGATTATGGATCATTTAAATTAAAAGAAATCAATTTAAAATTACGGTTAGGTGAAATAACAGGCATTGTTGGTGAAAATGGGAATGGAAAAACCACCCTACTTAAAATCATTGCAGGTGAATTGCTTCCAAGTGAAGGCGAATTCAATTATGGCATATTAAATTCGAACGAGGCTGTAACGAATTGGATAAAAATAAAATCAAATATTGCCTATTTGCCGCAAGAACTTATGAAACATAGAGGATCAGTTCGACGAAATATAGAGTTGGCTGCCTCGTTACATGGAATAAAAGGTGAGGCTAACGAATTTGAAGTTGATTATATTTTGCATCGAATGGGCTTATATAATTTTGCTAATCATGAATGGAAGCATTTATCTGGTGGATATAAATTGAGATTTGCTTTAACTCAAATTTTAGTTTGGAAGCCAAAATTAATCATACTTGACGAACCGTTAGCTAATCTCGATATTAATGCACAAATGCTTGTACTGAATGATTTACGTGATTTGGCAAACAGCATTGGCCATCCAATTAGTATTTTATTAAGCTCTCAAAATTTAGAAGAGGTTGAAGCAATTGCAAATAAAATGATTATTCTGCGCAAAGGCGAAATGCAATATTATGGTAATGTAGATGGCATAGGTAAAGATCGTATTGAAAATTCTTTTGAACTTAGAACGAATGCAAACCTCGCTGAGATAAAATTAAAATTATCATCTATGAAATATAATCGATTAGATTTTAATGGATTTTCGTATATAATAGATGTCCCATTAGAAATTGATGCTCACACTTTTATTAGTTATTGTTCTGCTCAGGAAATACCAATCAGCTATTTCAATGATATAAGTTCATCGAGCAAACGTATACTTTTTAACAACCGATTATATGCGTGAGCTTTTTAGTCAATATGATAGCTATTTAGCTAAAAACTATCCATCTGTTTGGTTAAGCAGAATACATGTTATTTTTCCTTTAGCATTGGTCATCACCGCACTCAATATATTGATTGGATCATTGTTGCCTTTGCATTTCAATATGCTTTATATCTTTCTAATCAGTTTAGCAATTATTTTTATAAGCGTTTTTAAATGGCTCAAATTTCAACAAGGTTATTACAAACAAGCATTTAATTTGAAACAACACATCTTAATTTATTTTTTAAATACGTTAGGCATGTTTTTCCTTTGTTTTTCTTTCCTAAGTATTCCTATCACTCAAAAATACAGGTTAGTTAGAATGGAGAAAACTTATCCGGATTTACGCAAACAGTTATTGAGAGAGTCAGTTGTTTTCCATCTCTCTGAAAAAGATTTTGTAAACATCAAAAATAACCCAAAAATTAATCTAGAAGGAGATTCTATTGTTTGTGAGATAGAAAACATTGATGCTTATTACGATCAAATTTGTTTACTAAACGAGATTGACCAATCAAATCCAATGTCGGCAAGTGCCGACTTTAATGACCAAAATGTATTCGATTTATTCCAATTAATTCAAATGAGTAATGAATCCTATAATCAGATAAAAATACGAGGAGATTCAATCATCAAAATTTTCAATTTGCCTCCGCCAAGTTCTACTAAGTTTACTTATTTAACTACCACTTACCTTAATAACACGCTGTTGAAAGTTGAAAATATGAACATGAATCAATACTATTTTGGGTCATATTTTTTACTTTGTCTAATTTTTATTTGCTTCTTATTCTACCATCATATCTTATTAATAGCTTGTTTTACATCAGCAACCTATTTAAGAACCAAACTATTGCTTCACTCAATTTTTTACCTCATTTTTGTTTTGTTTATTTTGTATTATTCTTTTGATACACT
>DAOOQH010000130.1:0-9670 GCA_035388625.1 Chitinophagaceae bacterium
AAAAAAATTATGCACATTCTTTGGAAGGTAAAGTATCTTAGAATACACAGATAATTAGAAAAAATATTCTTCATATGTTATCAATTTGATTGAATTTTCGGTGGATTCTGTGTTATCTATGAGACAATGGCTTGCTAAACAATCAAACAGAGTTAAAGCTATTTGACTCATTAAAGAAGAATTAAAATGGTACTCAACAACGGATTATCAAACAAATTATGAATCATACAAGTTGGGTTATTTCAATTCGATCAATGCCTAATATCTAAAAAGGTCACAAACATGCTTTAGAAAACAGGTTGAGAATAATGGAAAGTTCTCATTCTTTTGAATTTGCTAAATTGGTATAGATTGTTTTTCAAACTCATTCTTATCTTGTAATTTGTATTCAAATTATTTGAACTATGTCTTACCAAGATCAGTATTTACAAAGCATCACAAATAAGGAAGAATTTTGGCGAGCCCGTGCCAATGAAATAGATTGGATTCAATCACCCACTAAAATATTGAGCGAAACCAAACCTCATTTTTACGAATGGTTTCAAGATGGCATAACCAATATGAGTTACTTATGTTTAACTAAACATATTAATGAAGGAAGAGGTAATCAAATCGCTTTAATTTATGATAGTCCGGTTACACAAACCACTAATACACTTACGTATTTCGAACTCGAAAAATTAGTTTCAAAATTTGCGGGGGCATTACAAAACTTGGGCATTAACCAAGGTGATACTGTAATTATTTATATGCCTATGGTGCCTGAAGCCATTGTTTCGATGTTGGCTTGTGCTCATATTGGTGCCATTCATTCAGTTGTTTTTGGTGGCTTTGCCCCACACGAATTAGCCTTACGAATAAATGATGCGAATCCGAAAGTTGTCATCACAGCTAGCTTTGGTATAGAGGGGAACAAAAAAATTAATTACAAACCAATGGTAGATAGAGCCATTGAAGAGGCCAATTTTAAACCTCCTCATACAATTCTATTTCAACGTGAAGACAAAATTGAATTGACAGAGAACGAATATGATTTTTACACCTTACTGAATCAATCAAAAGAAATTAATTTTACGCCTGTCAAAAGCACACATCCGTTATATATTTTGTATACGAGTGGTACCACTGGCAAACCAAAAGGTATAGTGCGCGACACAGGTGGATATGCAACCGCGTTGAAGTATAGCATGACATCAATTTACAATATAAATCAAGGCGATGTTTTTTGGGCAGCGAGTGATGTGGGTTGGGTGGTAGGACATTCATACATCGTTTATGGTCCATTGATTCAAGGATGCACCACCGTTTTGTATGAAGGCAAACCAGTGGGAACACCTGATGCGGGGGCTTTTTGGAGAATGATAGAGCAATACCAAGTAAAAACTTTGTTTACAGCACCTACAGCATTGAGAGCCATTAAAAAAGAAGATCATGATGGTTTACTACTTCAACAATATAATCTTTCATGCTTGCAAAGTATATTTCTTGCAGGTGAAAGATGCGATCCTGCCACTTTAAATTGGATTGAAGATTTAATTCAAAAGCCAATTATTGATCATTGGTGGCAAACAGAAAGTGGATGGCCCATGTTAGCGATTCCAATGGGAATTGAAATTAAACCAATTAAATTAGGCAGCGCTGGATTTCCAATGTGTGGATATGATATTCAAATTTTTGATGAAGAAGGTGTGATGAAAGAAAAAAATAGCGAAGGTAATGTGGTTATCAAACTCCCATTACCACCTGGTTGTTTGCCAACACTTTGGAAAAATGATGATCGATATGAAAAAGAATATCTTTCAACCTACGAAGGATATTATCTTACAGGAGATGGAGGATATACAGATGAAGATGGATACTTTTTTATCATGGGTCGAATTGATGATGTAATTAATGTAAGTGGACATCGTTTAAGTACAGGTGAAATGGAAGAAATTGTTGCTTCTTACAATGCCATTGCAGAGTGCGCAGTTGTTGGCATTAAAGATGCATTAAGAGGACAACGCCCAATTGCATTTGTGGTTTTGAAAGATGGCGTACAAAAATTAAAGACAGAAATTGAAGAAGATATTATCGCATTAATACGTGATAAAATAGGCGCTATTGCATTTTTAAAAAATGTTTATATTGTACAACGACTGCCAAAAACACGAAGTGGTAAAATCCTTCGAAAAACAATACGCTCAATTGTTGATCATGTACCTCATTCTGTTCCTTCTACCATTGAAGATCTTAGTTCGTTGGATGAAATCAATGCCTTATTTTCGATATAGCATCGTATAAAAATTATCTACTCATTGTTCAATGCGGCTTTATAAGTCATTAAACATTTCTCACGCGCAATTTCATGAACCACAATAGGTTTAGGATAATTAAATTCTTCAAATTCAGGCACCCATTTTCGAATATAAATAAGTTGTGGATCGAATTTTAAAGTTTGTAAATACGGATTGAAAATACGAAAATAGGGAGCCGCATCAACACCGCTTCCTGCAGCCCATTGCCATCCACCATTATTAGAGGCCAAATCAAAATCTAAGAGTTTTTTTGCGAAATAAGTTTCACCCCAGCGCCAATCAATTAATAAATGCTTAGTTAGAAAAGAAGCGACTACCATTCTTACTCGATTATGCATCCA
Source organism: Chitinophagaceae bacterium (assembly GCA_035388625.1). Lineage (GTDB taxonomy): Bacteria > Bacteroidota > Bacteroidia > Chitinophagales > Chitinophagaceae > OLB11. Next base: position 2,639 of record DAOOQH010000130.1, read on the forward strand.
ACCTGTTGCATTCAACTGACGCATACCGGCATCTACAATTGGATATCCAGTCTGTCCTTCACACCAAGCTTTAAACATCTTTTCATCATTGACCCATTTAATTTTATCATAAGCAGGTTTAAAAGCTTGATTAACTACATGCGGAAAATGCCATAATATTTGTTGATAAAAATCGCGCCATATTAATTCATTCAAGAATTTTTCATTAAGTGATATAGCTTGTCTCGTTAATTCACGAATACTAATTGTACCAAAACGCAAATGAACACTTAAATGAGAAGTGCCTTCAATTGAGGGAATATCTCTTTGCAAATGATAATTCGCAATTGTTTTATCTAGCACTTTCTTATCAGGAAAATTCAAATTGGATGTCTCGAAACCTAAATCATTCAAGCTTGGAAATAAAAATGGATGCTTAACCTTCATAAAATTAGTAGCATGACCTAAGGTATCATACGAATTCAAGTCCGATGTTTGCAATCTTGCCTTCCACTTTTTCGAATAAGGCGTAAATACCGTATAAGGCAATCCATCATCTTTTACAACTTCAGCCTTTTCAAAAACAACTTGATCTTTATAGGTATTAAATTCGATCCCGTGACCATTTAAATAGTTCTTTATTTCTTCATCACGTTGCCTGGCGTAAGGTTCATAGTCGTGATTTGTAAACACAGTATGGATATCAAACTCTTTCACTAACTCTTTAAACGCTTGTATCGGAGAATTATGAAACACCCTAATGCTGGAGCCAAATGAAACGAGTTGTTCTTGTAATTGCTCAATTGCCAAATAAATAAACTCAACACGAGCATCATTGCGATCGAGTTCATTTAAAATATCCGTGTCAAAAATAAATATTGGCAATACTGGTATCCCTGCTTTCAATGCATGATAGAGGGCGGTATTATCTGATAGTCGTAAATCGCGGCGAAACCAAAAGATATTTATTTTTTGCATTCGCCAAATTTAAGTCTGAAACTAAAATACATGTATAGAAATAATTGATTCCTATTTTTAGCACTATTTGAGAATGCCTTGCACTTTTATAATATTTGTATCTTTAGGATTTAGTTGATATGCTTTCGACCAAGCTTCTTTTGCCTTTACATAATCTTGTGCATTATAGGCAAATCCACCTAAATCATACCAATAATTAGCATTTGTAGGATTTAATTCAACTGCTTTTTGAATCAAATTTTTACCTTCATTCCACTTTTTATCAGTTCCAAATTTAAAACCTTCACGATAATAAACATCTGCCAACAAATTATAATAAATAGGTTTACTTGGATGATGAGGATAAATTTTAAAAGCAATATCCCAAACATATTTAGCACTATCGTACTTCTCGAGTTTTGCATACCCTAGTCCTAAATTAAGATAACCGTTCACAAATCCAGGATGCAATTTCACTGCTTTATTGCCATAAGAAATTGCTTTACGAATTAATTCTGGTGCTCGATCTTTATTTTTTGGCAATTCAGACATATCTAAATTTCTTGAACTTGCATTCCCATTCAAAGCAATACTTTCTGGCATGTTTTCTACATCAGTAAGTGCCAAAGTAATATCATTTTCCCATGCTTTATTTCTCGAAAAAGTTTTCATTGAATAAAGTACAAGAATCGGAAGTACTAGCACAATTGACATCTGCTTTAGATTTATTTTTTCACCAATCCACATCAAACCAAATCCTAATAACATACAATAACCTAATGATGAATGAAACACAAGACGCTCACCCATAGTTGCTCCAATATTGAAGACAAAATTTGTAACCAGTAAAATATTCAACATATAAAATGCAATGGCAAATGCCGTCCAGTTTCGTTTTTTGAATGCTAATAATCCTGCGCCAATTGAACCAAATAAAATGACAATGCCTATCCAAACTCTATAATCCGAATAATCTTTATAAGGTATACTATTATAACCATAATCTGAACTTAATGGATGAGGCAATACAAGTGTTACAAAATACTTTAAAAAGATAAAAAATTTAGTTGCGAGTTTTTGCGTTTCATCTGCCAATAAAAATGGATTATTCATAAGTTCTTGATCTTGCAAATTCGATTCACCAATCACAATGGTGGAACGAATACCGTAGTAAATTCCAAACGAAACGAGTAACCCTAAAACCAAACCGATATAATTTCCAATTTTAAATTTGTTTTCGTCAAATAAATACAAGGATAGCGGAATCAGAATGAGTAATACTACCCCATATTCTTTTGATAATAAAGCACAAAAAAAGGTAAGACAAGTGAGTATCAAATATTTGAGGGTTCGTTGGGTTGCATATTGATGAGCCAAAAAGAGAGAGAGCATCATAAAAAGAAATGAAAAAATTTCATCCCTACTTTTTACATTGGCAACAACTTCGGTATGGATAGGATGAAACAAAAATAAGAGTGAAATAACGAATGCTAATAAAGGATTTTCTTTAAATACAATTTTACTTAAAAATAAAAACAGCATACAAACTGCCAGTCCATAAAATAGCGTATTATTTATATGACGCATTCCAAAGCCTTTTGACTTTATATCCTTATCATTATAGTTACCATCTTTATTAATATCTTCTTCAATATCTTGTTTACCGTTATGATTTAAGTCCCACCCATTTGCCTCAAAATTTGCATCCTGACGAGTGCCTATAAACTCTTGTTCAATAGCGAAACTTGCAACCGCTAGTGGACGATAACGCCCTCCTGCTAATTGAGCAGTTGTATTCATTTGAGTATAAAAACTTTCAAATAAGTCTTTACTAAAAATATCAGGCATTCCGGCAATTCCGCGTAATACATATTCATTTTTTGAAATAATAATTTCGTCGTCTAAGGCATATTGATGTTTAAAAGTATTCGCATACAATGCAATACTGCAAAGCATCATGATGATATAAGGTGTATACCCTTTCAATATTTTGTCAAGAACAGAAATTTTTTCGTTTGTATTAAGAGAGACAGTTGGTGGCGTTTTTACCTTAGCATCAACCTTTACAGGCTCTTGTACGCGCTGATTTTTAGTTTGTTTACTCATATTGAATTAATAAATAAGGGATAAATATACTACTTCGCTTAAAAGTTTTTGTGATAAAATTATTTCTTGATATAATATTTTTAATCGAAATCTTAAACCAAAATTAATTTACGATTTCAATTCATTTTTAAAATTTGAAACATAGGAATAAATATCTGCCATTATAAAAAAACTACCTGTTACTAAAATCATATCATCATGTTCTGCAAACTCGAATGCAGATTGCAACGCCTGGTTGACAGTTGGATAGGAATCACCATTTAAGGAAAAGGTATTTGCTAATTCTTTTAATTCATAATATGGTAGAGCCCTTGGTATATCAGCTTGCGTAAAATAATATTTTGCAGATTGAGGAAAAATTTTCAATGCAGTCTCAACATCCTTATCTTTTACAAAACCAAGAATGATATGAAGTTGCTTAAAATTCATAGCATTAATTTGATTAAAGACCTCGGTTAAACCGGCTTCATTATGCGCTACATCGGCAATGAGAATAGGTGATTTTAATAAAATATCGAACCGTCCTTTTAATCCAGTTTGTAATTTAACATTTTTTAATCCATACAAAATATCTTTCAATTGAATATTCCACCCTGCTTGTTTTAAAACGTCGAGTGATTTAATAACCGTTGTACAATTTTTTAATTGATACTGACCAACTAAATCTAATTCAATTTGAAAACGCTCTTGAGTTAAATTATTTTCCAAACTGATTATTTGAAAACCATGATTTAATTGATGAGAAATTAGGCTATAAGATTGATCGGCAAAGAAAATTTCACTTTCGCATTGAGTTGCTTTCTCGATGAAAACAGTATCTATTTCATTTTGAGATTGACCAACCACAACAGGAATTTTATGTTTAATGATGCCAGACTTTTGAAAAGCAATTTCGTGAAGGGTTGATCCTAATAAATTGGTATGATCAAAACTAATATTGGTGATAATTGAAAGTTCGGGAGTAATTATATTCGTGCTATCGAGTAAACCACCTAAACCTACCTCAATAATTGCAATATCAATATCTTTTTCGGCAAAGTATGAGAATGCCATGGCTACAGTGACTTCAAAAAAAGATGGTTGAATTTCTTCTATGATTGGTATTATTTTTTCTACGAACTCAATTACCCAAGATTCTTCAATTTCATCGCGATTAATTTTTATACGCTCTTTAAAATCAATTAGGTGAGGTGAAGTATATAGTCCAGTTTTATATCCAGCGCTTTGAAAAACCGAGGCGAGCATATGACTTACACTTCCCTTTCCATTGGTACCTGCTATATGAATACTTTTAAATTTTGTATGCGGATTATCTAAAGCCTTGCAAAGTTGAATTGTATTATTTAAATCAGCTTTATAAGCTGCCGCTCCAACACGAGTAAACATTGGTAATTTGGCAAATAAATAATCCAAAGTTTGGTGATAATTCATTTAATTAATTTCGCCAAAAGTAATTCAATGGATTACAAAATTATAAAAATCGCCTTCAAATTGGGGCAAGAAAAGATTTAATTTTTCATCTGTTATAGTACTTATTCAATAAAGTCATTATGGTCATTTATTCTATAAAATGATTTATAGGATCATCTCGGTTATCTGTCAATTTGCAAATAAAATATGGAATAATGTAATGTAATTTGGAGACTAGTTTTCAAGGTAAAAACTTAAATACCCTTTTTATTTTAGAGATAGAATGTAAACCGAGGAATTGGTTAAGAATCTATTTTAGGTTACCAAAAACCAAATATATACATATATAACTATAACATAATTCATAATAAATTTATTATCAATACGTAATGATTATATAAAAACTATATTCTATTTCTTTTCGTCGGATTTTTTTTTTGAAACGCTTGGATATTTGCTTTTAATGTGTAAATTTGGTCCACTTATTTTTTACAAACAAAGGAGAAACAAAGGGGCTTCTTGCAAAAAAATTAGGTTATTAAAATAATTTGAAAGAATTGAATTGGTTGTTTTATATGCTTGAAATTTCTGATTCAAAAGATCTTAAGTTTCAAAGTCCTCTACAAGAATAAACCAACAAGGTTCCTTTTTTAAAAAATGTCATCACTTTTCTCATCATACTAAAAAACAAAAATTAATATGTACACAACTAGACACAAGTATCACAAATGTCAACTGAAAAAGTTGTCGTTTAGTCTTTTACTGATTATTTCCACCTTATTCAACTTGGGGGTTTCAAAAGCACAAACGCCCATTTCAATAACCATTGGAAATTCAGCAGGACCAGGAAGTTGGTTTTATGGGCCTATCATGCGAAGTTCATCGAATGCCAACACTTTAAATTATTCGCGACATGCCTATATCTATACGGCTGCTGAATTAGGAATTCCTTCAGGTGCGCGAATTATAAAATTAGAATGGCTTAAAAAAGATGGAGGTACAATTGTGGTTCCAAATACATTTAATGTCTTTTTGACAAATACCAATGCTACCTCTTTTCCAACAACAGCGCAATGGTCAACATTAGTTAACGGTGCAACACAAACCTATGCAAATTCATCATTTCCAGTAACTATCGGAAATAATGCCTATTTATCTGCACCATTTAATATTCCAGGAAGTGATAGCTTTACTTATTCAGGGTCAAATCTTCAAATATTAACAGATTGGTTTAAAGGTGGTTTACAAACAGGAAATGGAATTAATTTTTATTCCTATTCAACAGGATCAGCTGGAAAAGCAATTGGTATTGCAAGTGCCAGTCCGATTACTGGAAGTTTACCAGCATTACAAACAGCAACTTATGGCAATCAACGTCCAACAATACGCATAACCTATGTGCCAGTGCCTCCATGTTCAGGTGTACCAAGTACAGGTATGGCCATATCGAGTGCTTCAAGTGTATGTGCCAATGTTCCTTTTACTCTTTCAATACAAAATACAATTGCAGGCGGTGGGGTTTCATTTGTTTGGCAACGCGCCGATGATTTAGCTTTCACAACCAATGTTGCTAATGTAGGGGCAAGTGCAACATTAACCACCTCAATCACTAGTTCAAAATATTACAGATGTATTGCATCATGTAGTGGAAGCGGATTATCCGATACTTCCAATCCAGTTTTTGTTCCTATGAGTCAGCATTACGAATGTTACTGTAATACAAGTACAGCCATCTCTGCAGCAGATGAAGAAATTTTCAATTTCAAATTTGGCAGTTTAGACAATTCTTCTAATTGCACTACTACAGCTCCTGGACCAGGTTCATCAGCTCAATTATATTCAAATTATCAAGGATTAACACCACCAAATGTCGAAAAATTATCAGAAGTTCCATTCAGTATTGAAGTGGGAACTTGTTTAAATTTTTATCCTAACCGATCAGGTATTTTTATTGACTATAATCAGAATGGCGTTTATGAAGCCAGTGAGCAAGTATATAGCACACCCGCTCCAATAAGTGGACCTCATGTTGAATCTGGTATACTCACTATACCTTCAACCGCATTAACAGGTTTAACTGGATTACGTGTCATCACCATCGAACAAAGTGCTCCAGTCAATGACCCTTGCGTATCCTATTCATGGGGTGAGACAGAAGATTACTTAATTAATATTACACCAACTACAATTTGTAGCGGCCCACCAACTCCCGGCAATACCATATCAAATCTAACTTCAATTTGTCCTGGTAAAAATGTAGTGCTCTCTGTTCAATTTCTTACAATCGGACAAGGTGTTAGTTACCAATGGTATGATGGAAATGGACCTATTGCTGGCGCGACTGCTTCAACATATAATTCATATGCGTTTTCAACACCAACTACATTTTATTGCGCAGTTACCTGTAACACAACAAGTTCGGTTACCAATTCAACTCCTGTAAACATTGGCATCAATGGATTTGTTGATTGTTATTGTCCTTCAGAGGCTGGTAACGATGCCGATGAAGATATATTCTCATTCACATTTAATGGCAATATTTATGCTACTGATTGTAATACAGCGGCATAAATATTGCCA
>DAOOQH010000131.1:0-9658 GCA_035388625.1 Chitinophagaceae bacterium
AACATCAACAGCTTATACAACACCCATTTCAATTTCTGCTACAACAGCTGTGCGAGCCAGAGCATTTAGCACTAACCCCAACATAGCAGTGAGCTTTACTGAAACAAACACTTATTTGTTAAATGAAGTAACCACATTTAATGTAGTTTCTGTAACTGGACCATTTACAACATCATTATTTAATAATGCCTCAGCAACAATTTCTTGTTCATATGAATACTTCGATAAAAACCAAAATTTTATTTTAGAATACGAAGGAAGGGCGCAACGTCATGGACATGATTCATGGGCCTACCCTCAAAAAGGTTTTAAAGTTTATGCAAAAGATGAATATGGATATGAGAATACCATGGAGCGTAAATATTTCAGTACGAGTTTACGTGACGAATTTGATATGGTGATATTAAAAGCAGGTGCCTCAGACGCTTATCCTGGTGGTCCAGCAAAATCTTGTCATATGAGAGATATGTTCGCCCATACATTAAGCGAAAAATATAATTTAGATTTAGATTACCGCCGATATGAACCAACCATCGTTTTTGTGAATGGACAATATTGGGGTGTTTATGAAATTAGAGAACGTGTTGATAAAGACTTCTTCGAATATTATTACGGCATTAAGGAAAAAAATGCTGATAATTTAAAATATTGGGGAGGCTTGCAAGCTAGTCCGGGCACAACAGGCCAATGGAGTAATTTGGTAAATTATATTTTCAACAATAGCATGACCGATCCTGTTGCCTATCAATATGTAAAAGATAGTTTGAATCTAAAAAGCTTTGCTCAGTACTTTATCTTCAACCAGTATTTGGTTAATTCAGATTGGTTAAATTGGAATTCACAATGGTGGAGAGGTCGAGGTTCAAACCCAGTTAAATGGAGATATGTATTATGGGATGAGGATAATATTTTAGATTTAGGTCAAAATTATTCAGGTTGGCCAACAACAACTTATAATGCCGATCCATGTGATCCTATTTCAGGTGCACCCTTAGGAAGCACTTCAGTACCACATACAACTATGCTAGATAGTTTGATGAAAAACCCTGAGTTTGAGCAACTTTATAAAGATCAATGGTTAGAAATGCTGAATGGCTGTTTTAAATGTGAAAATATTTTAGCTCATTTTGATTCACTACATAATTTATTACTGCCTGAAATGCAAAGACAAATCAATAGATGGGGCGGAACCATGGCAGATTGGCAAAATAATATTGCTTATATGCGAAATCAAATTACCAATCGATGTTTAGTAGTGACTGGGAAAATTGATTCATGTTACGATTTAAATCCAATCACCTTAAGCTTAAATGTGATGCCTCCTAACAGTGGCACAATTGAATTAGATGGCGCACTGAAATCACCTTATGTTTGGACTAAAGTAATTGCAGGAGATTCGACTTATAATTTAAAAGCAACACCCACACTTGGTCAATATTGGACTTTTGATTATTGGGAAAAATTTGAACCTTCAAATACATTTAATCCAAATGCAACCACTGATTTAGTTCAATACAATTTCTTAAAACCTGATTCAGTGATTGCTCACTTTAAATATTTCAATTATGATTCTGTTGAAGTTACTTTCGATGTTACCCCACCCGGCACCGGCAGTATTTCACTGAATGGCACCACTATTTCTAGTTACCCAACTACGATTGCTTTGGATAGACGTGACTTACATAATATTGTTGCAACACCTAATATAAATCATAGTTTTATTACTTGGCAACATAATAATTCCAATACCACGATAGCACCTTCATTAACTGATAAAATCGCTACATTAAAATATTTAGACAAAGAAACCGTAGTAGCAGAATTTGTTTATGTTCCACCACCACCGCCACCGCCACCAATTCCAACTTTAACTGGTATAGACAAATCGAAAGTATTTATTCCAAATGTGTTTTCACCAAATGGAGATGGCAAAAATGATGTATTTAATATTCGTTTAGGTAAAGATGCAATTGGAATGGATATGGTGATATTTGATCGTTGGGGTAAAGAAATTTACCAAACAAATAGTATGGACAATGGTTGGGATGGCACCTACGATGGAAAAGACGCAGAGATTGGTGTTTACCAATATCTAATTAAAGTTAAATTCAGAGATAATTCTGTCAATACTTACAAAGGAGATATCAGTATTTTAAGATAGAAAAGGAAAAAGACTTGTTCAAACCACAATATTTCGATGTTGTGGTTTTTTTTATGACGTAACTTTGAAACATGCAGCTAGTCTTTAACTTGATTCTCGTATTACTCATTTCAAATAGCCAATACTATGAATGCTCAAATGGCAAAGTGATTTTTGAGTCAAGATCAAACCTTGAAAAAATTGTTTCTACATCAAATGAGCTGAAGGGTGTTATAAATCCTGAGTCAAACACATTTGGTTTCTCAATTGATCTCAATTCGTTTCATGGTTTTAATAGTCAATTACAAAAAAATCATTATCAAGAAAACTATGTTGAAAGTCATAAATATCCCAAGGCTACATTCACAGGAAAAATAATTGAAGATATTAATTATCAACAAGAAGGTGTTTATGAGGTACGAGCTAAAGGATATTTTGAATTGCATGGCATGAAAATAAACAAAATTATGAATGCCAAATTAACTGTTGTGAATGAAAAACTTATTCATATTAGCAGTAATTTTTTACTTAATTTAAAAGAGTTCAACATTAAGGTTCCTCGATTAGTTCACAAAAAAGTAGCCGAAAATATTTATGTAGAAGTTGATTTAGATTTGAATAAAAAATAAAAAATATTTGAAACCACTACTCATCTTATCTTTTATTGTACTCAGTTTTACAACTTGTGTAAAAGCTATTGGAAGAATAGCAGAGGAAAAATATGGATATCAAGCGTTGCACGTTGATGATAAAAATACCTTGTGGATTGGCACATCAAATGGCTTGTTTAGATGGAAAAACAATTCATCTATACGCGTTCCACTTTCAACTACATTAAATGTCTCTGCATTATTCGCCATGAATAATACAGTAATTATTGGAACCAATTCAGGCGATTTATATACCTACCAAACCATTTCAAAAACACTTTCGAAAATTGCCAATCTTCATACTGAGATTGCAGACATTCAATATCATAATGGGATGATAGCCATCGCAACCAAAGGAAATGGATTGGTTCTAATTACGTCACAAAAAATTAAAATATTCAATAAAAAAAATGGATTATCAGATAATTTCCTCTATTCAATTAAGTTTAATCAACATAATGAGTTGTGGGTATCCTCTGACCGCGGCATCAACATTATCCAACCAAATTCTGAGGTTCTTGAATGCGAGATTAATAATCAATTACCCGATCGTCTTATTATGTGCATTGCCAAAAGAGATAGTTTTCTTTTTTGCGGAACACAGCTCGGCGACTTATGTAAAGTCAATTTAAATGATTCAAGTATTGTCTTATTCGATAATTCGTATTGGCAGAATGCACAAGTCAATGATATTAAACTTTTAGATCGAACCATTGCAGTTGCTACAGAGCAAGGTGCTTACCTTTTTGATTTAAATGGAAATTTGATTCAAACAATAATTAACAATAAGCCAATTCTTAAAATCGAAGTAGATAAAGAAGCTAATCTTTGGTTTTGCGGCAATCGAATTTTACTTTTTTCATATGGCGAACAAATTGAATTCTTACGAAGTTTAAATGGCGAGAGAATCCCATTAATTCATGCCATTTACGCCGACACACAATCTAATTTATATATCACGCCTGATCAAGGTATATCAAAATTTAATTTGATATCTAAGCAAATTGATCATGGGCAAATTACATCACCGAAAGCTTTAATTGATATTACATGCATGTATCAAGATGAATATGGCAAGTTATGGGTTGGTACTTCTGGCAGGGGATTATTTCAGGTTGATACCGCCACATTAATTGCGAAGCATATTTTGATTGATAGCTCTGTTGAAACATCTGGTATCCTTTCAATTACAGGCAATAAGGATGAAGTTTATTTATCAACATTAAATGGTGTATGGCATACCTCCATTCAAACTTCTAATTATCAATTTAAATCGTTGGAAGATGAGTATGGCAAAAAAAAATATTATGTATATCATGTCAAAATAGACAGTAAGAGCAATATTTGGCTGGCAACCGATGGACAGGGTATTTTAAAACTTTCAAATAATCGCTTAGTAAATTTTTCTGATGAAATCAAAATACCAATTCCAGTATCCTATGCTATTGAAGAAGATTCATTAAATCAGATATGGTTTATTGCCTCAACAAATGGATTATATTGCTATAATGAAGATACCATTGTTCATCTCACGCAAGACAATGGCCTCTCGTCGAATGATATATTAAGTATAAAAACATATCAAGATAAATTTATAATCGCTGGTTCGTTAGAAGGTATTGACCTAATTAATATTGATAATTTTACAGTATCAAAGCTCAATTTCGAGTCCATATTCATGTCGCAAACGCCTGAAATAAACTCAATTACTTCAGACAATAAAGGCAGAATTTATTTAGGAACTGACCAAGGTATTTTACAAGTTTATTTGCCGAGTTACAAACAAATTTTTGTACCGCAAGCTTATATTGAAGATATAACAGTGATGGAAAAATACTCTAATGTAAACAAGAGAAATTTTTCGTACGATGAAAACTATTTTCGCTTTAATATATCAAATCGATCAAATACAAACGACCCAGTTTACTATCGATATAAATTAAAAGGTTTAAGTGAAAATTGGAATAATACCATTGATAAAACGGCTGTATTCCCACGACTCAATCCTGGTGAATATGAATTTATTCTCGAAACGTCAAACAATCGATTATATCATAATAGTAGCCAAGAGAAATTTATGTTTACCATCCACAATCCATTTTGGAAGGAAACTTGGTTTATTGTTTTGGCGCTTTCTGTTTTTGCCTTGAGTTTTTACTATTATGTTCGATTCCGAGAAAAGGGAATTAGCCGAGTTCAGCAATTAGAAAAAGAGAAAGCAATTGCCGAATTTGAAACACTTAAACATCAAGTCAGTCCACATTTTTTATTTAATAGCTTCAATACATTAATACAAGTAATTGATGAAGATCCAGAAAAAGCAATTGAGTATACACAAATGCTGAGTGATTTTTATCGTTCTCTAATCTCCTATCAAGATGTTGATTTAGTTAGCTTAGAAGAAGAACTGATATTACTAGACAGCTATATTTATTTACAAAAGATGAGATTTGGCGACTCGCTTATATTAGATAATCATTATAATAAGTCAGAAATAATTGGCATTGAAATTCCACCTTTAACCTTGCAACTTTTAGCTGAAAATGCAATTAAGCATAATGTAGTTTCAAGCACTAAACCGTTAACCATATCAATTGATATTAATCCTCGCTGTATAGTGATTTCGAACAATATCAATTTAAAAATATCGAAAGAAGCAGGTGCAGGAATTGGCTTGAAAAATATTAAAAATAGATTCAATTTATTTTCTACCCAAGAGGTAGAAATTATACAAACGGAAAACAAATTTGAAATTAAATTACCCATCTTAAAATCTTAAACTAATTATATCATGAAAGCACTTATTATTGAAGACGAAAAACCCGCTTCTCGTCGAATCACCAAATTACTTCTTGAGGTTGATCCAAACATCGAAATCCTTTCTATTCTTGATTCAGTAGAATCATCGATTCAATGGCTATCTCAAAATCCAGAACCTGAAATTATGTTTATGGATATCCATTTAGCGGATGGATCAAGTTTTGATATTTTAAAGAAGACGAATGTTACTTGCCCAGTAATTTTTATTACTGCTTATGATGAATTTGCAATTGATGCATTTAAAGTAAATAGTGTAGACTATTTATTAAAGCCAGTTAAAAAAGAAGATTTGGAAACAGCCATACTTAAGTATAAAAACTTAAAGCATAGTTTTTCAAATATTGGTATTGAAAACTTAGTGAACTCATCAAGTAAAAAATATAAAGACCGTTTTGTAATTAAACTTGGAAATAAAATAAAATCAATATTGATTGAAGAAATTGCTTACTTTTATTCGAAAGATAAACTCAGTTTTATTTGTGATAAAGAAGGGAAAAATTATCCAATTGATTTATCACTAGATAAAATTGAGTTGCTATTAGATCCAAATGATTATTTTAGAGTGAATAGACAAATTATAACCCATGCTTCATCTATAAAAGATATCCAAACTTCTACAAAATCTCGTATTATTTTAACGCTTCAACCTGCTTCAAATATTGAGGCGGTAATTAGTAGCGAGCGATCATCAATTTTTAAAAAGTGGTTAAAGAAAGAATAGTTATCCAATTCAGTATGCACAATTCCTTTTTTATCAACTGAAAATAGAACTAAAAAAACTAAATGAATACATTTGTTCAAATTTATCACATGACATTCAAGTCCATTATTGTTTTAGGATTTCTAATACTCACTATTTCACTCAACCAAAGTTGCAAAAACAATGATAAACAAACTCTTCTTGGTATAATTTGTGATACAACTGACACTAAATTTTCAACTGTAATCAATCCTTTTATTACAAGTAAATGTGTATCTTGTCACAATAATGCTTCACAATCTGGTGGTATAAACTTAGAAGGTTACAATAACGTAAAAGCAAATTATGCGGGCATTATTGAAACTTGCAAAGATGGCTCAATGCCGCAAGGTGGCTCACGGGTTGATGATTGCACAATCACTAAAATTGAAACCTGGGTTAACCGTGGTGCACAGAACAATTAATCTATGAGTAGTAAAATAAAGATCGCCCTTATCGCCATTTCCAGTCTTATTATAATTGGAATACTAGCTTGGAAGTTCGTAAATAAACCCACGGAAGATGTTTCGGGTTTAATGCCAAAGGCAACCTATCATTGCCAACAGCTAATTGATTCAATGACTGCAGATACCAGTATGGCAAGAACCATGATAGATGAATTAGTGGTTATTGAAGGAAGAGTTAAAAGTATCAATAAAGATTCAAACTCTACCACAGTTGAACTTGGTGACACCTCATCAATGTCAAGTATAATTTGTCAAATTGATACTAGACACCAAGATGATTTTAAAGATATCAATCAAGATCAAACTGTTTCAATAAAAGGTAAAATAACAAGTTGTAATATCGATACGGACCTTGGACTTGGTAGTACAATTCAGATGAATTTCTGCTCAATTAATAAACATAAATAATATACAATATGAAATCAATTGTTTTTTCAATTTTAGTTTTTGCCAGTTTAAACAGTTATGCACAAAAGTTCATGACTAAAACAGGTAGTGTGGCGTTCAGCGCTTCTACACCCATCGAAAAAATCGAGGGCATTAATAAATCGTCTGCCTGTCTATTAGATTCTAAAACTGGTTCATTAGATTTTATAGTTTCAATAAAAAGTTTTGTATTTGAAAAACAATTAATGCAAGAACATTTTAATGAAAATTATATGGAAAGTGATAAATTTCAAAAGTCGAGTTTTAAAGGAACTATTCTTAATTTGTCAAGTATTAATTTTTCTAAAGATGGCGAATACAATGCTGAAGTAGCTGGCAAACTTACCATTCACGGTGTTACAAAAGATATAAAATCTGTCGGTAAAATAATCATTAAAAATGGCAAACCCAACTTAAAATCTTCCTTTTCTGTCTTACTTGCTGATTACAAAATTGATATACCAGGTGCAGTGAAAGATAAAATTTCAAAAGATGTAAAAATCACAATCAATTGCATGTTGGAGGCGATGAAATAAAATAAGAATATGATAATTAAATTTAAGGAGATTTTACTGAGCGCATTTTTACTTACAATAAATATATATGCCAATGCTCAGACTGATTCAAGTTCAGATTTAGAAAAATTATTAGGTGAAGATAATACACCCAAAAAGGAGTATATCCGCAATGCATTCAAATCGTCGAGGGTGATCAACGGTCATTCAATGGAAATGCTTGGCAAAGGCGTTTTAGATTTTAGAATTTTGCATCGTTTTGGCATGATTAAAGGTGGTTATCGTGAACTTTTTGGTCTCGACCAAGCTAGTATGAGATTTGGTTTTGATTATGGGATTTCTAAAAATTTTACAATTGGAATTGGTAGAAGTACATTCAATAAAGAAATTGATGGTTTTGCAAAATATAGAATTGTTCATCAGAGTAAAGGTGCTAAGTCATTTCCCATCTCAATTATTTGGGTTTCAGGCATAACATTAAATACAACAAAAATACTTGAACCTGAACTCAAAAAAATTGAAAACCGTTTAGGTTATTATCATCAAGCTATTTTTGGCCGCAAATTTGGAAATGCCTTTACATTGCAGCTCTCTCCTACCCTCGTTCATAAAAATTTAGTTGATACCAAGGCCTTTAGTAATGATATGGTTGCTTTAGGAATAGGGGCCAGAATCAAGTTGTCTAATCGTTCTGCTTTTATCATTGATACTTATCCATTGCTTTATGGTGCAAACAATAATTACAATATTTTTCCACTTTCAGTAGGGTTCGATATTGAAACTGGTGGTCATGTTTTTCAACTTCATGTCACAAATACCAAAGGCATGAATGAAAAAGCATTCATTGCAGAAACAAGTCAGGATTGGGGCAAAGGAGAAATTCAAATTGGATTTAATTTATCTCGGGTATTTACAGTGGTGGCAAATAAGGATGAAAGTTGGTAATACGAACCTTCATAATCTTGCATTTAGAAACTATATTAGCTGAAATCAATGCCTATTTGTAATTTTAATCATGCAAAATTTTCTTCAGAGCTATTAATAATTCTAAATCGAATGATTCATCTCAATAAAAAATAACCTTATCTATTTTTAATAGACTGTATTACCAAATTATTAATAATTGATTATCTTGGACCAAATTATTTTAAGAACTCAATGCAAGAAATTATTCAATGCGTCAATAAATTTGAATCGGTCACACTCAAGCAACTAGACAGCGTTGAATTACAGAACCGGATTGATACAAAGTATATTATGTCTAAGTATGAGCTTGCATTACTACTTGAAGGTATTCGTGAAGATCAATATATTTTAGAAATAGATCATTGCCGAATATTTAATTATCAAACAATCTATTTTGATACACCCGACTTCCAATTTTATAGAGATCATCATAATGGATGTGTGAACCGAGTAAAAGTTAGAAGTAGAGAGTATATAGAAAGTCATTTGTGTTTTTACGAAATTAAAAGAAAACTTTTTGGTACTCGAACCGACAAACAGAGAAAAAGGATTCAAGAAATCTATCATGAAGTTCCACTAGAGGATTATAATTTAATTCAATATAGAAGGCTTCAAGGCAAACCGATAGAAAAAAAACTTACCAATAATTTTAAAAGAATTACACTAACAAATAAAAAATTTAGTGAGCGTATTACCATTGATCTTGAAATAAAATTTAGTAATGATCAGCAAGAAATTGACCTTCCTAATTTGGCTGTGATAGAAGTAAAACAAGGCAAAGCCGATGTGTTTAGCAACACAATTCAGATGCTAAAAAAACTCCGACTGCATGAAAGTAGTTTTAGTAAATATGCTATTGGCATTTCATTGTTAGAACCTGAAATAAAACATAATAATTTTAAACCCATACTATTAAAAATCAACAAAATAAACAC
>DAOOQH010000132.1:0-9648 GCA_035388625.1 Chitinophagaceae bacterium
TTTTTATTCAATTGTGTTTGATATTGTGCTGTCAATCTATTGCAGCCAACAAAGATTGAAATGGATTTTTCAGATGAATTAAATACTAGATTTGATTCAGTTAAATTCACATTTTTGAGTTTTCCTTCACTCCGATGACTCATCATAGTGTAGCTTCCATTCAGCGATGGCTGCTTATTCGTTTTCTTTTTTTGCGTATACGCATCGAAAGATAAAGTAAATAAAAGCAAAATTAAGAGTCCTCTTTTCATGTATTTAACGCTTTAGTAAGATGATAAAGGTAAATAACTAAGATTATAAATGTACCTTCGCACACTTTTTTACCTTAGTATAACATTTTGAGTTATTCGTAAAAGGGAAGAAAAAGACTAAACTATATATTATGAACATACGCAATATAGCTATTATAGCCCACGTTGATCACGGTAAGACAACACTTGTAGACAAAATTTTACATCAAACAAATGTATTTAGATCAAATCAAGATACAGGAGATTTGATTATGGATAGCAACGATCTTGAAAGAGAACGTGGTATTACCATCTTTTCAAAAAATGCTTCTGTGGTATATAAGGATGTAAAAATTAATGTTATTGATACACCAGGTCACTCTGATTTTGGTGGTGAAGTTGAACGTGTATTGAAAATGGCAGATGGCGTATATTATTAGTTGATGCTTTTGAAGGCCCAATGCCTCAAACTCGTTTTGTTTTGCAAAAAGCGTTGGCATTAAATTTGAAACCAATTGTAGTTATCAATAAGGTTGATAAAGCCAATTGTCGCCCTGATGAAGTTCATGACGCCGTATTTGAATTATTTTTTAATTTAGATGCTACTGAAGAACAATTAAATTTCCCTACTTTCTATGGTTCTGGAAAAAATGGCTGGTTCAATTCTGAAAATTCACAATGTGAAGATATTACGCCTCTTTTAGATGGTATTATTCAATATGTACCTGAACCTAAAGTGTCTGAAGGTCCTTTACAAATGCAAATCACCTCTTTAGATTATTCATCTTTCTTAGGTCGTATTGCTGTGGGACGTGTAGCGCGTGGTACCATTTCAGAAGGGGAGAATATTTTATTAATGCAGGCTGATGGAACAAGTAAGAAAAGTAAGGTAAAAGAACTTTATATTTTTGAATCATTAGGTAAAAAGAAAACAACAAAAGTAGTTGCAGGTGATATCTGTGCTGTAGTTGGTTTAGATGATTTTAATATCGGTGATACGATTGCTTGTGCTGATAATCCAGAGGCATTAGCTGTCATTTCAGTTGATGAACCAACGATGAGTATGTCATTCAGTATCAATAATTCACCTTTCTTTGGTAAAGATGGAAAGTTTGTTACTTCACGTCACTTACGTGATCGTTTAATGAAAGAAACAGAAAAGAATTTGGCTTTACGAGTTGAAGACACAGATAACGGAGATACGTTTATGGTTTTTGGAAGAGGTATTCTTCATTTAGGTATTTTAATTGAAACCATGCGTCGCGAAGGTTATGAATTAACTGTTGGTCAACCTCAGGTTATTGTTAAACAAATCGATGGAAAACGATGTGAGCCTTATGAGGTTTTAGTTATTGATGTTCCTGAAGAATTAGCAAGTAAAGCCATTGATTTAGTAAGTCGACGTAAGGGTGAAATGTTGGTGATGGAAACGAAAGGAGATATGCAACATCTTGAATTCGAAATTCCTTCGCGTGGTTTAATTGGTTTACGTACTTTAATGTTAACAAACACGCAAGGTGAGGCTGTGATGGCTCATCGATTTACAGAATATAAAGGTTGGAAAGGAACGATCCCAGGTAGAAATAACGGTGTTTTAGTTTCTAAATTTAATGGATCAACTACAGGATATTCAATTGATAAATTACAAGATAGAGGAACATTTTTTGTAGATCCAGGTGAAGATGTATATGCTGGTCAAATTATCGCAGAAAATATTAAACCAGGCGATTTATTAGTGAATGCGGTTGAAGGTAAAAAACTTACCAATCACCGTGCAAGTGGATCTGATGATGCAAATAGAATCGCACCAAAACGTTTATTGTCTCTTGAAGAATGTATGGAGTATATCGAATATGATGAATGTATTGAGGTAACGCCTAATTTTATTCGTATGCGTAAAATTATTCTAAACGAAGATGATCGTAAGAAATCTCAAAAGCAAGTAGCAATCGAAGCTTAAGCTGATTATAAATAATTTAAAAATCCGACTTGTAATGAAGTCGGATTTTTTTATTTATTCAATATGAGTTAAACAGTATCCATCGAAGATTTAATAACTTTTATAAATATTCTTTAATCTATTACTTCATTTTCCTAACACATGCGTTTAAGATTGCCGACCTGTATTGCACTCCAACACTTAAAGATGGCTTAAATTAATTTGCTGTCGGTATTACTCAATAATTTTTATTAATTTGTCAATCTTTAAATCTATAAATCCACCTTCGCCTGCAGGTGGAGGAACACCAAAAGAAAATCCAGCTGGAACAGTTAAGTTTCTATTTTTACTCGATTCAAATCCCCAAGCTGTTAATAGCCATTTTGGAATTACCCATTTGTCACGAATAATATAAGGTTCATTTGTATTATAAAATAAAGGATACTGCTCTGGTTGTTTAACTCGAATTGAATCTAAATTAACAACAATACTTATTTGATATTCCTCTGATTCGGCTTTTTTTGTGACAATGAATTTGGCCTCTAAATATTCTGGTTCATAGGCTTGTTGAAGTTTGCAAATTCCCTGTTGTGTACAAACAACATTGGCATCTCTATTTTTACCAAATAATATATAGCCAGAGGTCGATTGCTGACCAAATGTAATAGAGCTTATACCTAACATAAAACTCACATAAAGAAGGATTGATTTTTTTTTCATAAATAATAATTGTTTAGTAGATGAGGTTCTGAAATTATTTCTAACAAGAAGGTTGAAGCTATTGAATTCTAAACACAAGATATTTATTTTCGGCTAAATTGTATAACTTAGAGCTAATTCTTTTAACCAAATGATGAATAAATCTGTTTGCAAGTTGATATTTTGCCTATTTATTTTAGTAGGTATAAATTTCTCACTCTTATGTCAAATTACCAATCAGTCATCTTTTGATTCATTACAATTTAAACTAAAATCAGCATCCAACGACACCGATAAGGTGAAGTTGCTGATTGCAATTTCGAAAACCTATGATCGATTCGACACTCTTTCAAGACTGAACTGTCTTCGAAAGGCGAATATCATAGCTGAAAAATCAAAATGGTTACGAGGAAATATTCTAATCAATATTGAAATTGGGAGTGTTTATTGTAATACCATTGATGAAATTCATTTGCCTATATTTTACTATAATCATGCTGCAAATCTTGCTTCATCTATTAAAGATAGCTTTAATCAAGGAGAAGCTTATAATTCAATCGGATTTCTTTATCAGCTTAAAAATAATTTTGATTCTTCACTAATCTATTATCAGAAAAGTTTGAAATTACGAACCAATCCTAGATATCAGGTAAGTGTTTTAGCTGCTATTGGAGTGGTTAGTCAAAACATGGGCGATTATTCAAAGGCCCTGGAAAATTATATTAAAGCTGTAAAATTAAATCAAGGATTATTAAGCGATCAGAAAAGAAATTTAGATGATAGTTTAACGCAAGCCGGACTTTTATTTACAGTAGGAGATATTTATATTGAAATGTCGCAATTTGATAAAGCACTAGAAAATTATAATCATGTATTATTATTTGCCGATGAACTTCATGATTCCACATTTCGAATGATGGCATATACAGGTATTGGTAAAACTCTTTCGCTGACCAATAAGTTTTCGAAAGCTGCAGAATATCTTGATAAGGCATTAAGTATTAGCAAAGCAACAAATAATAGTATGAATGAAATTGGCATCTTGAATGATTTAGGGGCTGTCTACTTAAAACTCGGAGATGATGATAGGGCTTTATTTTATTCATCCAATTCAAAAATTTTAGCAGAAAAAAATCAAAATGAAAATTTTCTTCCACGAATTTATAATACAATAGGTAAAATATATTCAAAGAAAAGGAATTATTCAGAAGCTGTAACTTACTTGCAGAAATCAATTTTGATTGCTAAAAAGTTAAACATTCTTGCCGACCAACGTGATGCTTGGTTTGAGTTGAGTAAAATATATGAAGCTTTAAAACAACCTGAGAATGCGTTAAATGCGTTTAGGTCCTATATTAGTTTGCGTGATAGTGTTTATAATGTTGATAAGGCGAGAGCAATGACGAGTGCTGATATGCAATTTAAATTTGAAGCGAAACAAATGGCTGACAGTATCAGGCAAACCCTCACCTTCGATTCTAAAATGCAACGTCAACGAGCCTATACGATTAGTAGTATTATTGGTTTGGGATTGGTTCTTTTACTATCATTTTTTATTTATAAAGGATATAGCCGTGCCAAAAAAAGTAATGCCATCATATCGAAAGCAAATGAAGAAATCATAAAAGAAAAATTGGTATCTGAAAATTTACTGCTCAATATTATACCTCGCGATGTAGCTGATGAATTAAAACTGACTGGAAAAGTGAAAGCCAAACTATTTGATAATGTAACCGTACTCTTCACAGATTTTGTCAATTTTACAAATACCGCTGAAATAAGAAGTCCTCAGGAATTAGTCGAAGAACTCGATACCTGCTTTAAAGCATTTGATGAAATTGCAGCGAAATTTAATATTGAAAAAATTAAAACAATCGGCGATGCCTATTTAGCTGTAGCCGGTTTGCCTCACGCAAATTCTCATCATGCAATTGATACCGTTAAAGCGGCTATTGAAATGAGAAACTACATGAGAGATAGAAGAAAAAAAATGGGCGCACTTACCTTTGAGGTAAGATTAGGTATTCATAGCGGCAAAGTAATAGCCGGCATAGTTGGCATGAAAAAGTTTGCTTATGATGTTTGGGGTGATACTGTGAATACGGCTGCGCGCATGGAGCAAAGTAGCGAGATTGGGATGATTAATATTTCTCACGAAACGTATAAACTCATTGAAAATAAATTTGTTTGTAGTTATCGAGGTGAAATTGAAGCTAAAAATAAAGGTAAAATGAAAATGTATTTTATCGATCAGGAATTCGTTGATAAGTTAGACAAAATTTAATTTTAATGATACTAATTTGAATGCCCCAAACGTTCTAATACCATTTTTTTAAGCCCTTTGCTAATGGGGAGTTTTTTGCTACCGATAGTAACTTCTGTTGGAGAAAATCTAATGACTTTCTCTGTAGCAACAATAAAGGAACGATGTATTCTTACAAAATCTTCTGCAGGTAATTCTTCTAGTATTTTTGAAATAGAACAATAAATCAGAAGTTTCCTTTCAGCAGTTACAATAGAGATGTAATTATGTAAGGCCTCGATATATTGAATATCTGAAAAAAATATTTTCTCATAAACCGAATTGCATTTCAAATATAAAAATCGTTGCGATGGTTGATTTGTTTCTTTTAGAAGCTTATAATGTATCACATCAATTGCCTTTTCAACCGCCTTCGTAAATCTCTCAAATTGAATAGGTTTCAATAAATAGTCAATTGCATTTAATTCAAATCCTTCTAATGCATGCTCGTGATATGCAGTTGTAAATATGAAATGATAGTGAGATGAAATCGATTTGACAAAATCTAAACCACTTATTTTCGGAAGATTAATATCAACGAAAATAAGATCAATTTCATTTTCTTTTAATACTAATTGGGCAGACTCTACATCATCGCAAGTAGCTACCCATCTTAAATTGGGAGATTGCATGATATAGTTTTCAATAAGTTTTCCAGCAAAAAATTCATCTTCAACGATTAGGCAAAGAAGTGGTGTCATAGCTTTTTAAATTAATAAATAATGTGACAATAAACGTATCATTCAATTCGGATGTTTGTAAATCGAAATCTGTATAAATTAATTGGAGTTGTTTTTTAATATTTGAAAGACCCAAGCCTGAACTATCAGATAAATTATTTTCTTCCTTCATGATCTTATTTTCTGTTCTCAGCATTAAGTTATCGTCAACTAGTTTAATATCAATATGAATAAACGACTTATCAGACTTTATACCAATTCCATGTTTAAAGGCATTTTCAATAAGTGGAAACATAAGTAGTGGCTTTATCAATTTCTGTTCTTCAATTTCAGAATAATTTTGTGTGACCTTTACCTTGTTTTCAAATCTAAAAAGTTGTAAAGCAATGAACTCTTTAATGATATTAATCTCAGTCTCGATGGGTATCCATTCCTTTTCTATTTCATATAACATGAAACGCAAGAGGGCAGAAAGTCGCATGATAACATCTGGTGTTTTATCAGACTTAATGATAGACATGCTATAAATTGTATTCAACATATTGAATAGAAAATGTGGATTCATTTGCGCCTGCAATGATTTGATTTTATATTCAGATATTAAATTTTCTAGCTTTATTTGTTCATTTGCTTTTTTTCGTATCGATGAAATTCGTTTGTATAAAAAATAGCTTATTGATGAGCCGATGATTAAAATTGCCAGAGCAATAAACCAAGGCCTTGCCCAAATGGGTTTGTCTATCGAAAAACGAATTGTTCTTGCTGATCGATTTTCAAAATCATAAGCACTTCGAATTGTGATTTCATAATTCCCAGATTTCATGTCTTGAAGGGTTATTTCATCTGCATTTTCAAGAACAGTTTGCTCTGATTGATTAATTGTATAGTAATATTTAGGGTGCCGAAAGTATTGATAAGAAGTAGTTTCAATACGGAAAACAATTTTCCGAATATCAGACTCGAAGCGAATAATTTCGTCTGTTACTACCTT
Source organism: Chitinophagaceae bacterium (assembly GCA_035388625.1). Lineage (GTDB taxonomy): Bacteria > Bacteroidota > Bacteroidia > Chitinophagales > Chitinophagaceae > OLB11. The sequence continues at coordinate 6,842 of DAOOQH010000132.1, forward strand.
TCCATCTTGGGTAAAAATATCTAATCTGGCGCTTCGGTTTATTGGTTTTAGTTCATTGAGCGATGCGTAAAATAAACCGAGTTTGGCATTCACATAGAGGTTATTATTGTTGAGAGAAACACCATATACTTCATCACCTAATAAACCATTCTCATAACCGTAATGTATGAACTCAAATTTTTTAAGTTTGCTTTTAGAAATATTTGTTCGAAAAAGTCCATCTAAGGTACTTATCCAAGCAGTGCTGTCCGATAAATCAATATCTCGAATACTTCCCGGGTCTAGTCCCATTTGTTTCGAAAGAAAAATGAAACCTGTACTATCCATCACAACCAACCCATGATGTCGAAATAGGATCCAATATCTATTTAAATAGTCGCATTGTAAATTTAAAATTCGATCATTTAAAATAGGGAATAGTTTGCCTGGTTGATAAAAAGCTTGTTTGGATAAAACAAATAACCCGCTATCTGTTCCAAAAATAATATTTTTATTGAGGTCTTCTTGAATACTATTTATTCCACGAAGAGATTGGGGTAGTTTGATTGACTTTTTAGCCTTTACATAATGAAGTGAATCTTCTGAGTGAATAATCATTTCTCCTGTATGGTCAATTAAAAACGTACCTGTCAATAACGCCTTGTATTCAGCGCCTAAAATACTATTATCTGATATCAGTTTGCCTGTTTCATGTAAAGTTGAATCAAGTACTTTGGTCTTGCCGTATAAATCAGTAATCACTATAAAATTACGAATTGGTCGAATGCTTAATATGAAATTGGGATATTTATTATCATACTGGTATTTTGGATATAAGTTATTATTTGAGTCAAGCTCATAATTAGTCACAAAGCCTTTTCTATCTGAAACATATAATTTATTAAAAGCGGTATCAATTGCAACAATATTCGAATTCAATAATCTTTTAAGACCTTTTCCGGGACTATGATAAATGCCAGATTCTGTTGAGCCAATCCAAATGCCACCATCTTTATCTTCACATATTGCATTGATTAATTTGCCAGGAATATAATCGTCTATCTCATTAAGATATTTTAGGTTTTCAATATGCAAAAGACCTTTTTCTAGTCCAATCCATAATCCTTTTTTCGAATCTTCAAATAGGTGTAGCACAGGATAGGAGAGCTCTTTATATTGAACACTTAAATCTTTTTTAAGTAAATATAAAATATTGCTTACCACATAAACGATATCACCATTTGCTAAACGAAGGCATCTTCTTTCTTCATTCAATTTTAAAATCTTTGAAACAATTGGCAATTGATAAGTTCTGATTTTATTCTGTTCTGAAATACGAACCTGAATAAAAGGTGAACTTACATTGAAATTCGTGATATACGGATCACCTTGATTATTAATGATTGCCCAATCGTCGATCACCTCAAAGTTGATTGCATTATCTGTTGTGTCAGGGTATATCTTTTGATAAATTGAATTCTCCTTTTTTTTATGATAAAACCCTTTTCTTGTATTGATCCAAATTGTCTCTTTTGAATCTTTGTAAACACGTGTGATAAATTCGTTGCCATATACATCTGAGAAATCTTTTAAAAAAGGTTTGAATTTACCTGGATGATCAAGATTCATCACAACTAGTTCACTTTTAAAGCTTGGATCAAAACAATTAACAACAAGTTGGTTGTCTTCATAAGCTGAAATATTCGCAATAAAATCTAACGGTAAACCATCTGATGCGGTATAAAATTTTGAATGTCGACCTCGAATTTTGTATAGGCCTTTATTACCTGTAATCCATAAATAACCTTTCTGATCTAGATGAATTTTTGCAACGCTTTGTGTAGGAATTAATCCAATTTCGCTATAATTAATAAATTCATAGGTTTGAGCATATAAACGCCAACTGAAAATAAAAAAGCAAGAAAATAGCATCCATTTTTTCATCGTACCAAATTTATCCACTGTCGATGAAAGATCAGTGAAGTAAAATCATAATTATCTCAAAGGACAATATTTGATCTGAATAGGATAGGTTGGAATATTCTATTTGGAATAATTTTTTTCGATGATCATATCACAAAATAGAAGCACTAAAACCAGTTAAGATCTATTAAGGCTTTTTTTTGTTTGATGGAATTAAATATTGAATGCAATTTTAATACTTGTGGGATCACCAATTCATGATCATTATTCACAATTTCGTACTTGCAAAATAGTCGTTTCTGATCTTCAGGCATTTGCTTATTGATGCGATTAAGAATTTCTTCTTTGCTTGCATGATCTCTTTCTACTACACGTTCAATTCTTTTTTCGATGGGACAAGAAACCAAAATAATTGAATCTAAATTTTTATACGAACCCGATTCAATTAATAAGGCGGCTTCTTTAATAACATAATTTGTTTGCTGTTCAACCATCCATAATTCAAATTGCTGTTGAACCATTGGATGTATTTTTTTATTGAGTAGATCTAGTTTTTCTTTCGATTGAAATACAATGTCGGCCAAAGCTTTCCGGTCAAATTGACCATTTGGATATATTTTTTTCCCAAATGTAATTTGAATAAATTCTTTTAATTCATTGTTCTGATCATAAAGTTTTTTCGCTTCAGAATCAGCATCAAATATAGGAATGCCGAGCAACTTAAACATCTTACATATGGTTGATTTACCACTTCCTATTCCCCCTGTAATTCCAATTTGTAGCAAGCTTAATGTTTTAATTCTGTGAAAATACAAATATGTATTAAATTGCGGGATGGAATTTTTAAGAGATCTATTTAAAGAAAAATATTCGAGCACCAACTTCTTTTTATTAGCAGGGCCATG
>DAOOQH010000133.1:0-9610 GCA_035388625.1 Chitinophagaceae bacterium
TATTCAATTAACAATTTTGTAATCATTGACTTATTTTTCGAAGAATACAAAAAGTTAATGCGCATTAAAAACTTTATACGTATGCATTTTGCAGCTTATTTATGATCACTAGGAATCAACAACAATTACCTATTCGAATTATGACTTGTCATCTTATTCAAAATTATGATTGCTTTCAAACATTTCGATTAAAACTATTTATTGAACATTTTTACTTGTATTTTTTTTAGAATTGTCATTTAAATAAAAAAAATAGAGAAATACAGTCTCAATACTTATTTTTGTCTCCAATAAATTTTTATTATGCGCGAAATAGCATTCAGACAAGCCTTACGAGAAGCCATGCAAGAAGAAATGCGTGCAGATAGCAGTGTATTTTTAATGGGAGAAGAAGTTGCAGAATACAATGGTGCTTACAAAGTGAGCCAAGGTATGCTCGATGAATTCGGAGCAAAACGTGTGATTGACACGCCTATTGCTGAATTAGGTTTTGCAGCCATTGCGGTTGGCGCAGCTTCTAATGGATTACGACCAATTGTTGAATTTATGACCTGGAATTTTGCAGTGCTTCCATTAGATCAAATTTTAAATCATGCCTCTAAAATGTTAGCGATGAGCGGTGGTCAGTTTAGTTGTCCAATTGTTTTTCGAGGACCTAACGGATCTGCCGGACAATTAGGTGCACAACATTCAACAGCATTTGAAAGTTGGTACGCAAATATTCCTGGTTTAAAAGTGATCTCCGTTTCAAATCCATATGATGCCAAAGGATTATTAAAGAGTGCAATTCGAGATAATGATCCGGTTATTTTTATGGAGAGTGAGGTAATGTATGGTGATTTAGGACATGTACCTGAAGAAGAGTATTTAATTCCAATTGGGAAAGCGGATATTAAAAGAGCTGGAACGGATGTAACAATTGTTTCGTTTAATAAAATGATGAAAGTAGCCTTATCTGCTGCTGAAGAATTACAAAAAGAAGGAATTAGTGCTGAGGTGATTGATTTACGTACGATTAGACCTTTAGATGTTCAAACGATTGTAGAATCGGTGAAGAAAACAAATCGATTACTAATTATTGAAGAGCAATGGCCTTTTGCAAGTGTTTCATCTGAAATTACTTACAAAGTTCAACGTGAAGCTTTTGATTATTTAGATGCTCCAATTCGTCGCTTATGCAGTGCCGATGCAAGTATGCATTATGCCCCGACCTTAGTGGCTGAATATTTGCCGAATGTAAGTAAAGCTGTCAAGGCGGTGAAAGAAATTATGTATTCAGTAAAATAGTAATACCGCAATAGATTTTATTCGATCTTAAAAATTATTGAAGTTAATTTAGTCATTAATAGCAGGTTGGTTAGACAATATTAAGATCCTTTCATTAGTATGTTTAGTGATCAATAATTAATTTTAAGATATTATAATATTCAGACTTTACATTTTTTAAAACGAACTCTTTGAGCGAAGCCAATTCAATTAAATCAAACCATGAAAACTATATCAGTCAATGCTTACAATTAGCAATTTTGGGTGCAGGATATGTTTCACCTAATCCAATGGTTGGTAGTATACTCGTTCATGAAAATAAAATTATAGGCAAGGGATATCATCAACAATACGGGCAAGCGCATGCTGAAGTAAATTGCCTCGCTTCTGTGAATGAAAATGAAAGAAACTTAATTCCTGAATCTACCTTATATGTTTCTCTTGAACCATGTTCTCACTTTGGCAAAACACCTCCTTGTGTAGATTTAATATTGAAACATCAAATTAAAAAAGTAGTGGTAGCTTGTAAAGACATATCAAGCAAGGTAAATGGACAAGGTATTTATAAATTGCGTGCTAATGGAGTGGAGGTGATCGAACATATTCTTGAAGAAAAAGCCATTGAAATCAATAAAAGATTTTTTACATTTCATTTAAAACAGCGACCTTATATCATTCTAAAATGGGCCGAATCAAAAGAAGGTTATATAGGGAATGAAATAGAACCTATTAAATTATCAAACAAATTAAGTGATAAAATTGTGCATCAATGGCGTGCCGAAGAAGATGCCATTTGGATAGGATTTAATACACTTCAAATTGACAATCCCCAATTAAATGTTCGTCATGTAAAGGGTAAAAATCCAATTAGAATTGTTTACGACAAATACCTTGCTTATAATCCAACCCATCATTTCTTTGACCAATCGCAGCCAAGTTTCATTTTTAATCATGAGATAGCTAAGGATGATGACAAATGCTCATTCATCAAAATTGAAAAAGTTAATTATATACAATCTATCCTACACTACTTATTAAAGCAAAATATACTGTCAGTCATTATCGAAGGAGGTAGACAACTTATTCAGGAATTTATTGATTTAGGATTATGGGATGAAGCTCGTTGTATCAAAACTTCAACTTCATTATCTAAAGGCATAAAAGCACCAGAATTGAAACATGAAATTGAATTTCAAATTATTGAAAGCGGTTCAGATGATATACATTTTTACAAAAGGGACCTTGAATAAATGCGACCTTAAGATCTTAATAATTGAAAAGTCTAAAAATTACTAACCTCTTGATTAAATAAAATTTGTTAGATAATTAACGTAGGTTTTTTTTAAAGATATCAGACTGGTTACATCTATTACCGAAATAGAAAATTGTTTAGTACAATTTGAATCTCATATCTGTATATCCTATCTTGCGCCGATGTTGTATTTGTTTCTATCCATTTTCTTAAACGCATACATAGGAATTGTGTTTGCCTATTTTAATAAATACAAAATTGATATCTTTCAAGCTATCGTTTTTAATTACGCAATATGTGTAATTACAGGTAGCATTGCCTTAGGTGAATTTCCAATTAAACCAGCTATCGTTCATGAGTCGTATTTTTCATGGGCAATTATTATGGGCATTTTATTTATTTCAGTGTTTAATTTAATTGGCATTTCATCAATCAAGGTTGGCATTACCATTACACAAACTTCAAATAAATTATCGCTTATCATACCCGTTATTTTTTCATATTTTTTATATCATGAAAAAATTCTACCTATTAAATTAATTGGCATTCTTTTGGCCTTGGTAGCCGTTATTTTAGTTTCATCTAAAAGTAAAACATTACCCAATAAAAAAATATCGGGTTGGGAATATGCTCTACCTATCACACTTTTTATAAGTAGTGGTATAATTGATAGTTTGACCAAGTATGTTCAAAATCGATTTTTAACAAGTGCTGAGATTTCAAATAGCTATCTAATTAGTGGATTTTTTGTTGCCTTTCTTATTGGTGCGGTTGCACTCATCTATTTATATATCAGTAAGAAAAAAACTTTCGATATTAAAAACTTTGTTGCAGGAATTATTCTTGGCATACCAAATTATTTTTCAATTTATTTTCTTGTAAAAGCACTTCAAAGTGATTCATTGAGCAGCTCAGCCATTATTCCAATAAATAATATCGGTGTGCTTTTCGTAGTTAGTTCATTTGGTATTTTTGTTTTCAAAGAAAAATTATCAAAGGCAAATTATCTTGGATTAGCATTTACTTTACTTGCGATTATCCTCATTTTTTTAGGCGATAAAATTTAAAATCTAATTAGTATAGTCACCACATATCAAACTATTGAAACTTCTTGCACAGCTGAATTTAAAGATCGTGGAAGTAAGTTCCTTGCATTTGCTTATCCTATTTCGAGTATGGATGACGTAAAAAAGTATTTACACAATTTAAAAGATTTACATCCTAAGGCAGTTCATTTTTGTTATGCCTTTCGTTTGGGTACCGATGGTAATTTGTTTAGAGCTGCGGATGATGGCGAACCGTCTGGTAGTGCAGGAAAACCAATATTGGGGCAAATAGATAGTCTGGGTATAACCAATATTCTTGTAATCATAGTTCGATATTTTGGTGGCACCTTATTGGGCGTTCCCGGTTTAATTCATGCATATAAAACATCTACCCAACTTGCCTTGCAATCGGCCAACATCATTGAAAAGAAAATAGAAAAAATATTTTTACTTGAATTCACGTACGATTTGATGAATGAAGTGATGCGTATATTAAAGCAATACCATGTCAATATTATTAAAAATGACATGAAACTCTTTTGCGAATTTGAAATTGGAATATCATTGGATGATGTAGAAGGTAGTATAGAAAAACTTAATAAACTTAGAGGTGTTACTGTAAAAGTAAAATAGGAGAATTAGTGATTTACCTGAGTACACTTTTGAATCTTAATTTTGCAAAAGACCCGAACTCGAACAATCTGCAAACACCCAACAAATACAAATGCTACCTGATTTAATAATTAATTCCAATATGTAATTGTATCATTTGATTCTTCCACTCTTGTTTGCTTCCGGTTATGGTTTCTATATTACTCATACTTCCTATTCCAGAAATATATCGAATTCCCATATTCACTCTTAATAATGGTGCCTTGCCGCCAAACTGAATCCATAAACCTCCAACCAAATTAAAATTACCTTCTTTAATAATTTCACGACCGCTTTTTAAAATTCGATTCTTATCAATCATATTTACATTGGCTGAGTATTGGGGACCACCTTGAAGCCATAAAAATTGCGAGAGTTTAATATTTAATAAAATCGGAATCGATATGGTACTAAATCGAAAGGTGCCATTCTTTAGGCTATCACTTGCTTGATTATAATATTGTTTGTAGAGACCGTAAAAGGATGAATCGGTTGTAATTGTATTTTGGGTCCAAAGCGCCTCCAATTGAATACCTACTCGATATTTATTTAAAAAAATAAAAAAACCAGCATGCGGATCGGTGCTATATTTATCCTTCCATTCTTTGGCAACCACCTTGTTAAAATTCAAACCTCCTTTTACACCAACTCCAAAGTCAATTCCAAATTTTTCTTTTGCACCGCCAATCAACACAACATGGCATAATAAAATAACAAATAGTATTTTTTTCATATGGTAAAAATAATAATATTTCTGTTATATACAAAGATCAATTAGAGATGAAAGAAGGATTAAGCCTTATAAGATTAAAAATCTATGGTCAAAATATTACTAGTCGATAATGGAAGATGATATTACATTTGCGGAAAAATTAGTACATGATACTTTCAGATAAGAGAATATTAGAAGAAATTGAAAAAGGATCAATAAAAATTACACCTTACGATCGAAGCTGCTTAGGCAGTAATTCGTATGATGTGCATCTTGGAAAGCATTTAGCCACTTATGCCGATAAAGAATTAGATGCTAAAAAGCATAATACCATTGTTCATTTTGATATCCCTGAGGAAGGATTTTTGCTTTTGCCTGGAGATTTTTATTTAGGTGTTACAGAAGAGTATACCGAAACACATGAACATGTTCCATTTTTAGAAGGAAAATCAAGTACAGGTCGATTAGGTATTGATATTCATGCAACTGCCGGAAAAGGAGATGTTGGATTTTGTGGTAATTGGACTTTAGAAATTTCAGTTAAACAACCTGTTCGTGTTTATGCAGGGATGCCAATTGGTCAATTGATTTATTTTCCTGTAGATGGTGAAATTGAAGTAAAGTATAATAATAAAGTAGGCGCCAAATATAGTGGACAACCTAAAAAGCCTGTTGAAAGTATGATGTGGAAGAATAAATTTTAATTATTAAACCGCCTTTTTCACGTTCGCATTTGATCTTGTTTAATAAGTGAATTTTATTAACTTGAATAAGAAATTAAAATAGGTGAATCGCCTTTCGCTTTGTAATTTTGAACATTCAAAAATTTTTAGTCTAAAATGAAAAAATCAAATATTCTAGCATTGGTTTTGATAGCAGTAGCCTTAGGTGCAATATTAAGTATGGTTGGTGATTTTAGCAGCTATGAAACATTTGCCACCGCCGAACAAAAACCTGGTAAAGAATATCAAATTATTGCAAATCTAGACACGATTGAAAATAAAATGATGTATGATCCTATTAAAGATCCTAATCATTTTACATTTTATGCAAAAGACGAATCAGGAATTATACGGAAAGTAGTTTTTAATGGCACCAAACCGCAAGATTTTGAAAGAAGCGAAAAATTGACAATGACTGGAACCATGCAGAATGGTGAGTTCAAGTGTAGTAAAATTTTAATGAAATGCCCTTCTAAATACAAAACAGATCAAGTTGCAGTTGGAAAAACCAGCTAATAATTCATTTCATTAAACTTTAAAACAAACTAGTTGGATACTCAATTTCTCAATGAACACCTATTGCCAGGTAAAATTGGCGAACTGTTTACCATCATTTCATTTGCTGCTTCATTGATTGCAGCCATCTCCTATTTTTTAAGTGCACAATCAAAGGTTGATGAAACTCACTCAAGTTGGAAGAAATTAGCAAGATCCTCCTTCTTCATTCATTCATTTAGTGTGTTTGGAATCTTTGTCACACTTTTTTATCTCATTTTTAATCATTACTTCGAGTACAATTATGTTTGGACCCACTCATCAAAAGCATTACCCTTTAAATATTTATTATCATGCTTTTGGGAAGGTCAAGAAGGAAGTTTTTTATTGTGGTCAACTTGGAATTGCTTTCTAAGCTTTTTTATAATATACAAAAAAGGAAAATGGGAAGCCCCTGTGATGACGATGGTAAGCTTAACACAAGTGGTGTTATCGACCATGTTACTTGGACTTTATTTCTTTGGAGAAAAGATAGGAAGTAATCCATTTACCTTGTTGCGTGATCAAATGGTTGGTGCACCAATATTTCAACAACCAAATTATTTAGCCTCGATTCTTGATGGCAACGGACTTAATCCATTACTTCAAAACTATTGGATGGTTATTCACCCACCAATTTTGTTCTTAGGTTTTGCTTCTACTCTTTTCCCATTTGCTCTTGTAGTTGCAATAATGTGGAAGAATGATTATGAAGATTTTATTCTGCCATTATTAAAATGGTCATTATTTAGTTGCATGATATTAGGAACTGGCATTATGATGGGAGGCGCTTGGGCCTATGAAAGTTTAAATTTTGGAGGTTATTGGGCATGGGATCCTGTTGAGAATGCATCATTAGTGCCATGGATAACCATGTTGGCAGGTCTTCATACCTTAATGATTTATAAAGCAACTGGGTATTCACTTAAATCTACAATTTTATTTTTTATAATTTCTTTTGCACTTGTTCTTTACTCAACCTTTTTAACACGTACTGGTATATTGGGTGAAACTTCAGTACACGCATTTACGGGCGAAGGAAGTTCACTATTTTATCATTTATTAATATTCTTGTTTCTATTTTTTATCATTGGATTATTTCTATTTTTTAAAAACTACAAAAAAATTCCTGATCTTAAAAAGGAAGAAGAAGCATTAAGTTCAAGGGAATTTTGGATGTTCATTGGCTCATTGGTGCTTATGATATCAGTTGTTCAAATTACCTATACTACATCAATGCCTGTTTGGAATAAGATGTTTGGAACCAAGCTTGCCATTACGAATCCGATTGATCATTATAATAAAATACAAATTTGGATTACGCTTTTGGTACTTTTAGGAACCGCCACCATATATTATTTTAAGTTCAAGGAATCGAATATGATGGAAATTGCCAAACGAATCGCAATTCCTTTGGTTTTATCACTTATAGTTGGAGGATTGATTACTTACTTTCAATCCTTAAAATCTATACCAGTTGCTGCGCTTATGTTTGCGACACTGTTTTCGGTTTTTGCCAATTTGATGTTTATTGTTCGTACCCTCAAATGGAATGCTATTAAATGGGGGGGATCAACCGCTCATATTGGTTTTGCATTAATGGTAGTTGGCATCATACTTTCTTCATACAATAAAGAAGTTATTTCAGTAAATCGTTTGGGTGTAGATTTTGAAATGGGTAAAAAAACTGAGGAAGAAAACAAAAAAGAGAGTCGCGAAAATTTATTATTATTTAAAAACATGCCAGTTACCATGGCTGGCTATACCCTGACTTATGTTGGCGATACTGTGGAGGGGCCCAATCATTATTTCAGAATTAAGTATCAAACTCGTCAAGATGATACTGGTCGCATTAAAGAAGAATTCATTTTAGCGCCAAATGCTCAAATTAATCCAAAGATGGGTTTGATTTCTAGTCCGGATACCAAGCACTACCTCACTCATGATATATTTACCTATATAACTTCAACTGTAGATAAATCAAAAATGAAAGATACTGTGAGCTATACTTCACAAAAAATGAAAAAGGGAGATACTGCTTTTTTTGCTTCCGGATATATGATATTTGAAGGGTTTAATACTGAAGTAAATTCTAAAAATTATATTGCACAAACTGGAGATATTGCAGTGAGTGCCAAGCTACAAGTGTATAATCTCGAAGGTTTGGCAACACCTACTTCACCTATCTATATTATTCGAAATCAGCAAGAAGAAATGATTGAAGATACATTATCATCATATAATTTATACACTCGACTTTCAAAAATTATCCCTGATGAAAATGCAGCCGTGATTGAATTCAAGCAACCGAGTGCCATGAATGATTATGTGATTATGAAAGCCATCCTTTTTCCATATATTAACGTCTTATGGCTTGGAACGGTTATTATGATTTTAGGATTCTTAATAAGTTTGTACAAGAGAATTAAGACAAAATAATTTGTTTAAGAAATTTTTTATATATATTTACCTTGTAGAAAAAGATTTTTTTTGACACTTGATTTTAGCTTATTCAACTTAACAAAGATTAAGAAATTGCTATCAACTGGTTTCAAATTAAAAAAAATAATAGATTTATGAAACGAATACTTTTTACCGCACTTACTACCATGCTCGTTTTCACAGCAGTTTTATTTGAAGCATGCAAACGTGATAAATGTGAGCAAGTGAGTTGTGCATATGGAGGCACATGTAAAGATGGCAGTTGCCTTTGCCAATTAGGATATGAAGGAGAACATTGCGAGACCATTACACGAGATAAATTTAAAGGTCAATGGAATGTAAATGAAGATGGATCTCTTTCTTCACCATCACAATTCACCGCTAGTATCGAAAATGGTCCGGTTATTAACCAAGTGGTGATCAAAAATTTTCAAAATTTTTATAAATCAGAAAGTATTATCGGTATCGCTTATAAAGATACATTGACCATACCATTGCAAACAATGTCAGATGGAAGCAAAGTAGAAGGTTCTGCATTTATCGTTGATACCAATCCACTTAATCAACATTATTATCAACATGCTGTTATGACTATGAACTTCAAAGTAACAAGTAGCACAGGTCAAATCAATTATTATGGTGCAAGTGGTGCTGGTCCATCACTTTGGGCTAAGTAAATCCTTTTCATTTAAGGAACAATTAAAATCTATGTTATGATAAAAACTGGAGGGTTGATAAATTTATATTTTTAAAGGCTAATATTTATCAATCCCAACAGTAGTTATTTTCATATTAGTGTGAAACAATTTTCGTCTCCAATTCAAGAATAAATTAATTTTGTTGCAATCTTTATAAACCTTTCATTATGAGAAAGGTCAAGATGACAATTTACAGTGACCATATTCAGCTTAGTTCAGATATAAGAATCACCTAATTTGTATAACGTCTTTGTTTGACTTCAAATCTAAAAGCAATTATCAAAGCC
>DAOOQH010000134.1:0-9527 GCA_035388625.1 Chitinophagaceae bacterium
TACCTTTAAATTCACTATTAATAAATAGATCGTATTCAGATCCATCTCCTACTTGAACATAATTTGGATTCAGAACATAAAATCCAACTCGTGTTTGCGTTAGTTCTTTTTTGTTACAAGAGCAAAATACTGTTAGTGCTAAAAGCATCGATAAAAGGGTGATTTTCATTTTGAATAGTTTTTTTTAGTAAACGGTGAGTGTGAAAATATTATTGTGGATGATTAAAAAAATAATTTGAATAAATGAATGATCAATGTTTACATTATAATGCCTTCAATAAACTTTTATAATCATTTTCAATCAGTACCGCTTTCTTTTCTCGATTCATTAAGGACATGAGGGCATCAGGAATTTGAATTTCAGTGCCAATCACCTTATTCACTTCTTCAGGAAATTTGGATGGATGAGCAGATTCAAGAAACACACCGATTGCATTCTCTGGTAAATGATGACGCAATCCATCATACGCGATCGCTCCATGCGGATCAGCGATATAACGATAAGTATCAAATAATTCCTTCATCACTTTTCGAGTTTGTTCATCATCACACCAATAGCCTAATATATCTTGATGAATTAATTTATACTCTTGATTATATAATGCTAACATCCTTGGAAAATTACTTGGCTTGGCAACATCCATTGCATTGGAAATAGTAAATTGTATTGGATGCGTTTCATAATTACCTGTTTCTAAATAATCGGGCACAGCATGATTACTATTTGTTGAGGCAATGAAAGTATGAATATTCAAACCCATTTTCTTTGCAATCAATCCTGCTGTTAAATTACCAAAATTGCCACTTGGTACACTGATATAGATTGGCTTTTCGGTTTTACCAATTTGTGCAACCGCATAAAAATAATAAAACGATTGAGGAAACAATCGAGCAAAATTAATTGAGTTGGCAGAGGTTAAATTAATACGTTGGTTGAGTTCCTTATCTGAAAAGGCTTGTTTCACTAATTGCTGACAATCGTCAAAATTACCTTTTACTTCGATGGCACGTATATTGCCTCCCATGGTTGTTAATTGCCTTTCTTGCAAATGACTTACCTTACCTGAAGGATAAAGAATACAAACATTCACACCATTCTTATTATAAAAAGCATCAGCTACTGCCCCACCCGTATCGCCAGATGTAGCCACTAATATCGTTACCTCTTGATTATCATCTTTTAAAAAGTATTCAAAAAGTCCGGCCATAAAACGTGCACCTACATCTTTAAATGCTAAAGTCGGACCATGAAATAATTCGAGTACATGAATATGATTGTCCAACGCCTTTAATGGTATTTCAAAATTGATTGCTTCATAGACAATTTTCTTCAAGGCTGATTCTTCAATATCTTCGCTGAACATGGCTTTAGCGACTTCAAAAGCAATTTCTTGCAAGTTCATTGAATATAAATTTTCAAAAAAAGAAGTAGGCAATTGAGGAATTCGCTCGGGCATAAACAAGCCAGTTTCACTTGTAATACTTTTTAATACAGCATTCTTTAGCGATTCTTTTTCAGATGGATTATTGATATTATAGTAGGTCATTTGATATGCGTATTTAAAGGTGACAAATATAAAATATAAATGTAGATTTTTAACTATTTGAAAAACATGATGTCAAGTTGAAATACGTATATCAAGTCAGCGTGGTAGACGAATGTGTATGTTTGAAATTTTGTATAGTTGCTAGAAGCAACAGAATATCACTTCGAAGCGAAGGACGCTTCGAAGAACTCTAAGTTGCGGAGAACTGTTTGATGCAATACTATATTGAAGATTATACAAAGTTGCTGGAAGCAACAGAATATCACTTCGAAGCGAAGGACGCTTAGAAGAACTCTAAGTTGCGGAGAACGGTTTAATGCAATTTCATATTGAAGATTATATAAAATTGCTAGAAGCAACAGAATATCACTTCGAAGTGAAGGACGCTTAGAAGAACTCTAAGTTGCGGAGAACTGTTTGATGCAATACTATATTGAAGATTATACAAAGTTGCTGGAAGCAACAAAATATTACTTCGAAGCGAAGGAGGTTGCGAAATACTCAATGTTATGAAACATGATCTAATAATCTTAGTACTTGTGGCAACGATAGAAGCGGATACCCCGCAAGCCCAATGCACCTAATTGATTTTCGAACCGTTTCGGTGAGAAGTTGAAACAATGATTGGGCGCGGAGTAGAAGCGAATAGCGTGTCTGCCACCCAAAGAAAAAGTGCTGTCACTACTGAATAATAGTTGCACCTTTTACATTCATAGATGAGGTAAATGATTCACTGTCCAAACCTACTTTTAAAAAGCTTTGCTTAATGACCTTTGCAACTTGAATGGCAACCTCCTCTCCTTTACTTAGTGCAAAAATTGAAGGCCCCGATCCTGAAATGCCACACCCCAAGGCACCTGCTTTCATTGCTGCATTTTTTGCTTCATCAAAACCTGGTATTAGTCTTGTTCGTTTTGGCTCAGCTAATAAATCAGACATTGACCTTCCGAGCAATTCATAATCATGATTGAGTAAGCCCACCATAAAACCTGCCGTATTAGCCGTTTGCTTAATTACATCACCCATAGGAATATCTGACTGTAAAATCCGACGGGCATCTGAAGTATGTAATTCGATATGGGGATGAACAACTGCACAAAACAAATCGTCGGGACATTGAATAGAAATGATATCGAGTGGCGAATAACTTCTGATCAAAACAAATCCACCTAATAATGAAGGAGCCACATTATCGGCATGTGCACTTCCGCTCGCTACTCGTTCGCCTTCCATTGCAAAAGGAATCAGTTGCGCTGTTGTCAAAGGACTGCCCAACAAATGATTAATTGCAAAAACAGCTGCTGCCGAACTAGATGCACTGCTTCCCATGCCACTTCCTAAAGGCATATTTTTTTCGAGAGAAATATGAAACTTTTGATTTGATTGACCGATTTCATTTAGGTATGCTTTTACAGCCACACTAGCCGTATTTTTTTCCCATGCACTAGGAATTAAATGTCCATAAGCACCGCTTAAACTTACTTTGTTTTCACCATCGTTTGCATGCTCAATACTTACTTGATCGCCAATTGCTTGAATAGCAAAACCCATAATATCAAATCCACAACTCACGTTGGCGACCGTGGCTGGTGCAAAAGCAGTTACTGATAATTGTTTACTCATTTAGAAAGATAATATTATTGATTGGATTTTATAAACAATTCTTAGGTACGCAAGCCTTCAGCAATTCGTACAATATCAGCCAAAACACCTGCGGCGGTAACATCTATTCCTGCACCTGGACCTTTAATGACCATAGGATATTTTTGATAGTAAGTAGTAGTTAGACTGATACAATTTTCGGTTCCTTTTAAACTAAAAAATGAGTGCTCGGCATCCACTTCAATTAATGAAACTTTGGCATTTCCATTTTCGATATTGGCAACATAACGAAGCTTTTTACCATTGGCTTTAGCTGTTTCATAACGCTGATGAAAGAGGGTATTGTAATCATCTAAAGTTTCAAAAAAAGCGGTTACATCTTTTGCATTTGCGGATTCAGCAGGCATCATTGGTTCAACAACAATATCATCTAATTCAATTTCCCAACCACATTCACGTGCTAAGATTAAACATTTGCGTGCGACATCCATACCACTTAAATCATCACGTGGATCAGGTTCAGTATAACCAATTTCTTTTGCTACTTTCACCAATTCACTAAATGATTTTGAACCATCATATTCTGATAATAAATAATTGAGTGTGCCCGATAAAACGGCTTCAATTTTAATAACGGTATCACCACTCACAATTAAACTTCGTAAAGCATTGATAACAGGCAAGCCAGCACAAACATTGGTTTCGTAATGAAAAGGGATATTACGCTTGAGAGACGATTCTTTTAATAATTTATACTTCACCATACTTTGTGAATTGGCACGTTTATTAGCCGCAACAATAGCCACACTTTTTGAAAGTAAGTTGACATAATGATAAGTTGGTTCATCAGAAGCAGTGATATCAATGAATACTGAATTCTCGATATTGTGATCAATCAGCTGATTTGTAAAATTTAGAAGATTGGCAGTCTCTGAACTATTATCTAAATTATTTTTCCATTGAGTAATATCAATATTTGATTCATTTAATATCATCTTTCGACTATTGATTAAGCCACATAATTTCAAACTAATTTTTTGAGATTCAAGATAATCTTGTTGACTCTTTATCATTTCGAGTAATCGAGTTCCAACTGAACCTGTTCCTGCGATATACAAATGAAGTTGCTGTAGCTCTTTACTAAAAAGAGATTGATGTAAAACGCGAAGTGCTTTCTTTAAATCTTTTTCATTGATCGCAATAGAGATATTTAGCTCCGAACTACCTTGAGAAATGGCTTTCACATTGATTCCATTTCTTCCAAGCGGACTAAATACCTTTGCAATTACACCCGGGACATTTTTCATATTTTCACCAACGATGGCAACAATTGCTAAATTACTTTCGTAGTTAATAGATGAAATTTGGCCGGCATTTAATTCCATCACAAAGGTTTCACGCAAAGCCACACAAGCTCTATCGGCATCATCACGCATTACTGCGATACAAATTGAATGTTCAGAAGAGGCTTGAGAAATTAGAATAACATTAATACTTTTTAAAGATAAGGTACTAAATAGTCGAGAGGAAACACCTGCTACACCAACCATACCGCTTCCTTCAACAGAAATTAAACAGATATTTTTTAAAGAAGTAATTCCCTTAATAATGCCACTTCCCTTATCTGAATCCTTGCTAATACAAGTCCCTTTATGATTTGGATTGAACGTATTTTTTACCCAAATAGGAACATTTTGCGCCATGGCTGGTTGCATGGTAGCCGGGAAAATAACTTTCGCACCGAAATGAGAGAGTTCCATAGCTTCGTTATACGATAGTTGAGCAATGCTTTGTGCCTCAACAACAAAACGTGGATCTGCTGTCATCACGCCATCTACGTCTGTCCATATTTCAATAGCCTCTGCATGCAAGGCAGCTCCTAATATAGAAGCAGTATAATCAGAACCACTTCTACCTAAGGTAGTGGTTTGTCCGTTAGCTGCACTTCCAATAAAACCAGTAACTACTTTTAATCCATTATGTTTTGAAAAGTATTCAAGTATGAGTTTATTACTAGTTTCGAAATCTACTTTAGCATATCCAAAATTAGAGTCCGTTCTAACAAACTGACGTGCATCGGCATAGATCGTATCAGGTATTTTAGTTTTGAGCGCTTCAGAAATAACAAATGCAGAAATACGCTCCCCGAAACTAAAAATAAGATCCTTGGTTCGGGCAGTTACCTCCCCTACTAAAGATGCGCCTTTCACAATATCAGATAATTCATTAATCATCGACATGACTTCTGCCATTGCTGATGGTAATTGTGCAACTGGCAATAATTCTTTAAGAATTGTAAAATTCTTCTGTTCGAGTTCTTTTACAATCGTGTCGGCTTTTGATTTATCTATAATAATTAATTCGCAAAGCTTTTCGAGTTCATCGGTCACACCACTTTGAGCAGAGACGACCACTGCTACGTTTGAATATTGATTGGCGGCATCACCCACAATTTGAATTACTTCTTTTAACCGATCGGCATTGGCCACCGATGTTCCTCCAAATTTTAAAATACGCATCTTCAGTTCTTTATGTATTTAAGAATATTTCTTTGAGTACTGCATAAAAATAGTACAGCCGCATAAGTGAAAGTTGCTAAACTACATAAGGAAATGAAAAATGAAAGCAAAAAGACAGGAAAATTATTGTGATGATTGAAATTTGAGTGAATGGATTAGTTGAGATTGAATTTAAATTTCAGTAACTGAGGTCATGACATTGATTCTTTATTATATTCTTTTAGCTTCTTATTAATCATTTATCTAAACAAAATAACCAATTCAAATACCGTTGCTTATCCTACATTTGCTAAACAATATAAGTACTATGTTTCAAAACGCATACAGTCTCGCTTCACGATATACGCAACCATTTATTATTACCATGCGCTTTTTCGATGGAAGTGTTGAAAGTGGACTTGGTTCTTTTGTGGTGATTAATAAAGATGGTTGGGGCATGACGGCTGCTCATAATTTCGGGGTTGTATTTTCACATAATCAACATCAGGTTGAAATGAAAGCTTATCACGATAGTATGAATTTGATCAATGCCAGTCAACAATTAAACGAACAAGAAAAGGAAGATCAACGAAGAATGCTTCAACCGAATCCAAAATGGATTACACAATATTCAATATTTTTAGGAGGTAGTATGGTCAATATTCATGAAAATTATATTCATGGTGAACATGATATTGCATTTTTTAAAATGGATGCAAGTGCAATTAATCCGCAAACCATTTTTCCAAAAATTAAAAATCATAAAAATATTAGTCCGGGCATTAGCCTATGTAAACTAGGATTTCCTTTTGTTGAATTTCGAGCTAGCTATGATATAAACGTCAATCAATTTGTTCTTCCACCAAATTTATTACCGATTCCATTATTTCCGATTGAGGGCATTTACACGCGAAATTTTTTCAAAGGGAAATCACAAGATGGTTTAGATATTTTATTTTTGGAAACTTCTTCACCAGGTTTGAAAGGACAAAGTGGTGGCCCTCTTTTTGATAAAGAAGGTGTGGTGTATGCGATTCAGTCGCAAAACCTTACCATACCTTTAGGCTTTACTGGAACCGCTCATATTAATGGTCAAGGGATTGAAGAAAATCAATTTTTAAATTTAGGCATTGGTGTACATCCCAAAACCTTAGAAGCATTACTCAATAAATATGGTATTCAATATGAAAAAGCAGAGTAATAAGGAGTGAAATATAATATTCTACCCTTGAAAACTCAGAACATACATCTAGAAAATTAAAGCCTACATTTGCAACCTAAATAAATTATACAAGTTTTGAAATTCTCTGAATTTAATTTTGAAGCCGGTTTACAAGAAGGGCTTGACGCTATGCGATTTGAAACACCGACTCCTATACAAGAACAAGCAATTCCCATTATTCTTGCAAATAAAGATTTAATTGCCGTTGCACAAACAGGCACTGGTAAAACGGCTGCTTTTTTATTACCCATCCTACACAAACTTGCCGTTACTCATACGTCTACTACCAACACGTTGATTATTGTTCCAACCCGTGAATTAGCTTTGCAAATAGATCAATCTGTTCAAGGACTCTCCTATTTTACAGGTGCAAGTTCATTAGCTATTTATGGAGGCGGTGACGGCATGTCATTTGAAAACGAGAAACGTGCCTTAACACAAGGCGCCAATATTATCATAGCAACCCCGGGCAGACTAATGTCGCATTTAAATATGGGTTATGTAAAATTTGATAAGGTGCAACATTTAATTTTAGATGAGGCAGATAAAATGTTAGACATGGGCTTTGTGGATGATATTTCTAAAATTGCTAATTACCTTCCGAAGAACAGACAATCACTCATGTTTTCGGCAACCATGCCACCCTCTATACGATCGTTGGCTCAAAAATTATTGAATCATCCAGAGCAAATTAGTATCGCCATTTCTAAACCTGCTGAAGGAGTTACGCAAGGTGCTTACCTAACATATGATGCACAGAAAAACGACTTGATTAAGTTTATCTTGAAGCAAAAAGACTATGCTAGTGTGCTCATTTTTTCTTCTACAAAACAAAAAGTTAAAGTCCTTCATCGTGAGTTACAACAAGCTGGATTGAAGGCGAAGTCTATTCATTCAGATTTAGAGCAAGAAGAGAGAGAAGATGTTTTACGTGGCTTCAGAAGTAAACAAACTCAAATTTTAGTTGCTACTGATATCTTATCTCGAGGCATTGATATTGAAGATATTGGTTTGGTAATCAATTATGATTTACCAAATGATGCCGAAGATTATATTCATCGTATCGGACGAACTGCTAGAGCAAGTACTAAAGGTGAAGCGATTACATTTATTAATGAATATGACCAATTCAAATTTCATAAAATAGAACAACTGATGGAGCGAGAGGTGGAGAAAAGACCTCTCCCCGAATTTCTTGGTCAAGGTCCAATTTATGACCCAAAAGCCAAAACTAAACGTCCTCCAATGAAAAAAGGTAAATTTAGAAGGTAGAATTTGCTTCAATTTGCACTCTTTCAATTATTTCATGATGAAAAGGTCATATTAAACTTTTGCGTTAACAAAAACAGTTTTTATATTTAGATGTTAAAACATCCAACTATGAAAAACAAAATTACATTAGTACTTTTACCCCTCATTATTTTTATATTTTATATTGCGCTTACTTCTAGTAGCGGCGGTATAAATGGACAAAGTGTAGCAGGTTGCACATGTCATGGAACTGCTTCTCCCTCAACCATTGTGACGATCACTGGTCTGCCAGCAGGAGGATATACAAATAGTACTATTTATCCGATAACTGTTTCGGTAACGAATACCACTTTTGCTGGATCGGCAGGTTTTGATTTAACATCAACAGCGGGAACTTTTACTGCAGTTGCAGGAACAGCATTAAATGGCGCCCTTGAAATCAGACATAATGCACCCAAAGCGAGGGTTGCTGGCACAGCAAGTTGGACATTTAATTGGACGGCGCCACCAACAGGAAGTGCCAATGTTTCCTTCTTCTTGTCTGGCAATGCAGTAAATGGTAATGGCAATACAACAGGCGATATCTGGAATCAAATAAGCACAACTATCTATAAAGCAGGTGCTGTGTTAAATGTGACAGCAACCAACACTGCGATTACATGTAACGGAGGTTTTTCAACAATAACCGCTTCTGCATCTGGGCCAACACAACCATATACATATAGCAGAAATGGAGGTGCTTTTCAATCAAGTGGTTCGTTCACCAATAATTTAGCTGGCATTTATACCATTACAGTTCGTGATGCAACCTTGGCAACAGCTTCTACAACACTGAATATTACTCAACCTAACTTATTAGTGATGGGAACTACTAGTAACACACCAATTGTGTGCAATGGAGGCACATGCACCGTTACCACGTCGGCAACTGGTGGAACAGGCACAATTAATTATCGTTTGAATGCAGGTGTGTATCAAAGTTCGGGTACATTTAATAGTGTACTTGCCGGAACCTATACCGTAACAGCAAGGGATGCTAATTTGTGCACCAAAACAACCGTGTTGGTAATTACCCAACCTACTGCTATGGTGTTCAATAATACGGCAGCTACCCAGCCTCTTTGCAATAACGGATCAAACGGAAGTGTAACACGAACAGTAACTGGAGGAACTGGCACAAAAACCTATACAATCAACCCACTGGGACCTCAAACAAATACCACCGGTGTATTTACAGGATTAATTGCTCAAACTTATACTGTAACAGCCACCGATGCAAGTAATTGCACGAAAACAACAGCGGTGATTATTGGTCAACCAACCGCTATTAATTTTGGCACTGCGGTGGCTACACCTCCACAATGCAATGGAGGTGTTGGTATAATTAGTAAACAGCAACTGGTGGTA
>DAOOQH010000135.1:0-9508 GCA_035388625.1 Chitinophagaceae bacterium
AGATTGACAAGGCGAATATCCATTATCAACTGCCAAACAATATAACAAAGGTTTAATGGTTGATCCAACTTGACGTTTTGTATTCACATTCACATGATCGTACTGAAAATACTTATGATTAATACCTCCAACCCATGCCTTTACTTCACCAGATGCTGGATCCATCGCCATAAATCCAGTTTGTACAAAACCCTTCATATATTTAATACTGTCCATTGGTGTGAGGACTGTATCTTTTTCTTTTTTTGCATTCCAAGCAAACACCTTCATTTTTGTTTTGACATTGAAATTATCTAGAATTTCTTTTTCGCTAAGGCCTTCTTCTTTTAAATTTTTATATCGATCACAATCTTTTACAGCACGCATGAGTGTGGGCATATGCTTTGACCAATTACGCGCATTGGCAAATCGAGTTTTTCCTCTCATCTGCTCCTCAACAGCTTCTTCGGCATAACCTTGCATAGTTGGATCGATGGTTGTATATATTTTAAGACCATCTTTGTAAACATTCAGACCTTTCTTTTTACACCAAGCTTTTACATCTTGTTCAACCACTTGACGAAAATAAGGTGCTACACCTTCATGTTGTGAATCGCTGGTAGGTGAGAAATCAAGTTTGATAGGTTCGCGTTTTAATCTTTCAGCTTCAGAAGTGGCAAGTTTATTATTTTTTACCATTTGATCTAGAACAGTATTTCTGCGATCTTTTGCTCTTTCTTTCGATTTTTCTTTTACAGGATTATACAACGACGATCCTTTCAACATGCCAATTAAAAGAGCCGATTCGGAAACATTTAAATCTTTTGGTAATTTATTAAAATAAGTTTTAGCTGCACTTTTAATACCGAATGAATTGTATCCCCATGGCACTGTATTTAAATAAAGGGTCAAGATTTCTTCTTTCGTTAAATTCTTCTCAAGTTTAACAGCAATGATTTGTTCTTTTAATTTTTCAGTAAGCCTTGTAAAAATATTTTTTGATCCTTGATCTAAAAGTTGTTTGGCAAGTTGCTGTGTAATTGTTGAGGCTCCTCCTTTTGGGTTAAATGTCATCATACCAAATAAGGCTCTTCCGATCGCTTCAGCATCAATACCGCTATGTTGATAAAAACGCTCATCTTCAGTGGCAACCAAGGCATCAATAGTTGATTTGGCTATTGCACTATATGAAACTGGTTCTCTATTTTCAAGATATAATTTTCCGATCATACTGCCATCACCTGCATAAATTTCGGAAGATGCTGATGATTTTGGATTTTCGAGTTCTTCCATTTTAGGCATATACCCAAGCCATCCTGCATTCAACATCCATAAAAGAAGGTTGAATCCAATTATACCCAGAAAGAAAAACCACCATAAAAATTTAATACTACGTTTCATTTGTTTAATTAAATATTTTTGAATTGCTTTATGTGTTCAAAAACGAAAGGCAAAACTAGAGAATTGTGCTTTAGAAAAAACTAAAATACAGTATTTGTTATGAAAATTAAGAAATGTTTGGCGCCACAAGCAGACTAATTCAGTTTAAAAGGCGCAATCAATTCAAATTCAGGGATATTCACTTTGAAAAGTTTTTTATTTAACATGTTTTCCATCTGATAATTTCCGAGCATTTTACCCATATCAGTTCTAAGACTTGCTCCAGAAACATATTGAAACGATTCACCCGGCTCCATTACAGGTTGTTGACCAACAACGCCTTCTCCCTCAACCTCACGATAAGTGCCATTGCTGTCAAAAATATGCCAATGTCTTCTAAGTAATTTAATAGGAAAATTAGATTGATTTTCAATGAAAACACGATAGGCAAAAGTATACTCACCCAATATTGGATTTGATTGCTCTTGATTATAAAAAGTTTCTACAGTGATACTAACACCTTCAGTTATTTGTTGTGACATCATGTTATGTAAAAATAGGAAATTTTTAATATCGACAAATTTTTTCTTGAATTTGGCGGTGAATCGGTGATTATTGAATTTGTTGAGCAAACTTGAAACGTTTTCAACAGACAATCGTTCTAATTTAATTCAATATTATTTAAAATGGTAAGATCAGATTCTGCATTTCGAGCCTCCATTTCGTATGGATTTCGCCAATATCCATGTAAAAAGGAAAGCCACAAATAATGAAATAAAAAGTAGATATATCCATGTTTTTTCCATTGATTTACATGACAAATTTCATGACGTAACCATGTGGTATTTGTGATAAATTCAGATTTAGAAGCATTATATAAATGGATAGTTGTACCAATTACAATGGCACAGCATTTTACATTGAGTTTATACGCTGCTAGTTTTGCTAACCATGAATTCTCTTTAATTCTTATCTTCATTCATTTAAAATACAATGCAAAATAATGATTTAAAGATACATGATTGATAAGCAATTTCTTCTGACAATAATGCATTTCACATGCGGAATTAGGGTTAAATACCCCATTTATCAAGTATCTGTTGTGCATGATCAGCACTTCTAACTTTTTTAATGATATCATGAATTTTACCATCTTCGTTTATTAAAAATGTTGTGCGAATCACACCCATATACTTTCTGCCATACATATTTTTTTCGCCATAAGTGCCATAAGCATTCATCACTTTTAAATCGGTATCGCAAAGTAATGTATATGGCAATTTATGTTTTTCAATAAACTGAATATGTTTTTCTTCATTGTCTGGACTAATACCAATCACTTCAATGCCCTTCTTTTGTAATGATTTATAGTTCTCACCAAGATTACATGCTTCAATGGTACATGTCGGCGTCATGTCTTCAGGATAGAAAAAGATCACCACTTTTTTTCCTGCATAATCTTTCAATTTAATTGTTTTTCCATCTTGATTTTTTAATGAAATGGCTGGTGCTTTCACGCCTTTTGCTAATTCGCTCATATATATATTTTTATCGTTTTAAATTGTATTTGACTTGATTTGTATTCCCATTTTCATCAGAAACAGTGAGTGTAAAAACATGTTCGCCTTGTTTTACATGTTGATCCATTTCATAATAAAATATGTCGCCCTTTTGAACCAATCGTAACCATTCGCCATCCACTTCTAATATGCATGTTTTTACCGTTGTTGTTTCTTCTTTAACGGTAAAACTAAGTCGCGATAATTTAGAAATATTATCATTGTTTTTGATAGTTGATAAAACGCTAGGTGGTTTTTGATCGATCACAATTTCATAGTTACCAAAATCACGTACATTGGTTACAACCATACCATCTGCAAGTAATGCGGCTTTACCTTTTTTTGTTGTTTCTTTTCCAGCAGGATAACGTATCACCGCAACCTTATCTTTTAAACTCAAAGGGATATTTTGTTTCGGTTTTAATTTTAAATCAAAATAAGTGTGAAGAGGAACATAAGGATAATGTACTTGATAAATATGTGAATACGGTGAAATGCTTGGTTGAATCGAAGTTTTAAAGCAAATATGATCGTAAAGTGAAGCTTCATCTAATTCGAATTCAACATGTTCATTTTTAAATTTGTTTTTAATGCCTGATACAAATTCGCGTTCGCAAATTGGTTTATTACTCATAGAATTTCCTTGAATTGTAAATTCGAGTGTAGATGAATTGTTCTTGGTATCCAATACTACAATTCGAGCTTTTTTTATAAGTCCATCACTTAAATCAATGATGCCATTATTGGTTGAAAATGATTTATAAATAGGCAATTTATCGTTGGGTAATTTGGCGCAAAGTTGAATCCATGGTCCTCCTCCTTTTTTAGTTTTATAATCGGCTTCTGCATTCATATAACGAGTTATATCATAACTGATATTATCGAGTTGCCATGCAAAAAATGGTTTATCATCTACATACATTCTCATTTCGTAAATACCTAAAGTTCCTAAAGCATTTTCCATATAATCGCCACCATTGATTCCAAAGAAAACGCTCTTTGATTTTATCAAGAGTTTGGGATTCGTTGGTTTATACAAATTCCCCTGTTTAGTAATTGCTAATAAATTAGGTCGTTGTTCGTAAATACTTTTTGTGCCGTCGTACATCGCCAATTGTTTAATAATAGGCGGTTTAGTATCGGCAAGTCCCGCATAAAACAATAAAGGATTCAATGGCGCTTCTGTTTTAGCATCTCTTATTTCCATATGCAAATGAGGTGCTTCAGATGAGCCCGTATTACCGCTCCATGCAATGAATTTGCCTTTTCGAACTGGAAATTCGTGTGGCATAAAATAAATATCTTGCTTCCAAGATTTAGTTTGATATTGTTTACGTACAATTTGTTCTTGCAATTCAGGATAAAATTTATTTAGGTGCGCATACAATGAAACATAACCATCAGCATGGGTAATATAAATCGCATTTCCAAAACCGCCAGCCTCAATTTTAACTCGAGATACAAATCCATCCTCAATAGCATGTACTAATTGATTTTCAACTTTATTGGTTCGTATATCAATACCTGAGTGAAAGTGATTGGCTCGACATTCACCAAAATTACCTGCAAGCGAAATAGGAAAATTCATTGGATTTTGATAAGCGCGTGAAGGATACTTTTTGGCTGAAAAAAAAGTTTGTGCTTGAAGCAATGTGCTTGAAAGAATGAATACCACAGAGAAAATACGCTTAGCCATTTAGAGATTTTTGCGCAAAGGTAATCATGAATATACAGAGTTGTAAATTCAATTTCATTTGAGGATTAATGTCCAGGATTGAATTCTAATGTTGATAAATTACCTTTCATAACTCTTAACTCAATTTGTAAACTTATTATATTGGTTTGATCTAAAATGCATACCATTTTTAGTCATATTCGTTTAAAGTATTTTCGATATAATTTTAAACAATAAATTATATAGTTTGACTTATGTGACTAAAGTCACCTTTTGTGCAAGTAACACGATCTAATTTTGCACTCAACAAAAAATATATTATCATGAATATCGAACAAATTTATACAGGTTGTATTGCCGAAGCAGCCTATTATATCACCTCAAATGGCGAAGCCGCAATTGTTGATCCTTTACGTGAAGTACAACCTTATCTCGATCGCTTAGAACGAGATCAAGTTAAACTAAAGTACATATTTGAAACGCATTTTCATGCTGATTTTGTTTCGGGTCATGTTGACTTAGCCAAAAAAACAGGAGCTACTATAGTTTATGGTCCAACTACAATGAAGACTGGTTTTGAAGCCCATATTGGTACCGATAATGAAATCTTTGAACTAGGTGATTCAGAAATCAAATTGATTCATACGCCCGGACATACAATGGAAAGCTCATGTTATTTACTCATTGATGAAAATAAAAAAGAACAAGGTTTAATTACAGGTGATACCTTATTTATTGGTGATGTTGGCAGACCAGATTTAGCTCAACATGTGATTGCAGAATTAACGGAACAAAAATTGGCCGGACATTTATTTGAATCACTTCGCAACAAAATCATGCCATTGAGTGACGATTTAATTATTTATCCTAACCATGGTGCCGGTTCTGCTTGTGGTAAAAATATGAGTAAAGAAACCACCGATACGCTAGGAAATCAAAAGAAAGTGAATTACGCTTTAGATCCTAAATTATCGAAAGAAGAATTTATTAAAGTATTGCTAGAAGGTCTTACACCGCCTCCAGGATATTTTCCTCAAAACGTTTTAATGAATATTAATGGTTATGAAAGTATTGATTCAATTAAAGAAAAAGGTGCAATTGCATTAAGTCCAGCAGAATTTGAAGCGGCTGCTAATGAAACACGATGTGTAGTTTTAGATACACGATCTAATCAAGAATTTGCAAAAGGTTTTGTTCCTAAATCAATCAATATTGGTATTGAGGGCGACTTCGCACCTTGGGTGGGTACCATTATTGTGGATGTTAAACAACCAATTTTATTAATCACAGATTTAGGTAAAGAAGAAGAATCTGTGACTCGCTTAAGTAGAGTTGGATTTGATAATATTCTTGGACATTTAAAAGGAGGTTTCGATGCTTGGAAAAATGAAGGTAGAGAAATTGATACTGTAAATCGAATCACAGCAACACAATTTGCACAGGAAGTTAAGATAGGTGAAAGTCAAGTAATTGATATTCGAAAAGATAGTGAGTATTCTGCTGAACATGTTGAGGAAGCTTATAATAAACCATTAGCCTATATTAATAATTGGATAAAAGATATTAATCCTGATCAACACTTTTATTTGCATTGTGCAGGTGGGTATCGAAGTATGATAGCGGCTTCTATTTTGCAATCAAGAGGATATAGAAATTTTTCTGAAATTGAAGGCGGCTTTAATGAGATTGCAAAAACCAATTTACCATTGACTGATTTTGTTTGTCAGTCGAAAGTGTTGAAATAAATATTAGTTTAAGTAAAAAATACAATCACAATAAATGATTTAGTTAGGTCCATGGAAATGGCGTTTAGCTAAGTCATTTTTTATTTAATTCGTGGTCACTAAATTTCAACAGACTCTTTTGAAGCTATTCCCGCTATTCGCTTCTGCTACTCGCTATGGGGTAACCGCTTCATTAACACAATACCTACTACATCTTTTTATTAATGACTAAAACTGAATGCATTGTCGGTATTTTTCATATTTGGTCTTACATTCGCAACTTTTAAAAATTGAATAGTATGATTGAGTTTTCATCCACAATTAGTAGCAAACTAAATATTGCTACAAAACAAGTTACAAGTGTATTGCAATTATTGTCTGAAGGTTCCACAATTCCTTTCATTGCTCGATATCGAAAAGATATGACAGGTGATTTAGATGAGGTTCAAATTCAACTTATACAAGATGAAGCGAAGTTTCAAAAAGAATTTTCCGATCGCAAAACCTTAGTGATTAAAACAATTACAGAGGCCGGAAAAATGACAGATGAATTGCAATTGGCAATTGATAATTGCATTACTTTTTCACAATTAGAAGATATTTATTTACCTTATAAACCTAAACGAAAAACGCGAGCCACCATTGCAAAAGAAAAAGGTTTAGAGCCTCTTGCTCATATTTTGATGAATCAAAATACAAATCAAATTGAAGATGAGGCGCGCAAATTTGTAAATGATGAAGTAGCAACTTGGGAGGAGGCCATAATAGGTGCACGTGATATTATTGCAGAAGATATTAATGAAAATGCAAGCATTCGTACACAAATCAGAAATTTATTTCAAAAAGAGGCAACAGTTCAGAGCAAAGTAGTGACAGGTAAAGAAGAGGAAGGCGCCAAGTATAAAGATTATTTTGAGTTTGATGAATTTGTTGCAAAAATTCCATCGCACCGAACCCTCGCCATCCTTAGAGGTTTTATGGAGGGTTATTTACGCATGGGCATCGAACCACAAGAAGAAAATGCCATCCAACTCATTGAGAAAGAAATTATTATTGCGAATAATGAAGCGGCTAATCAAGTTAAAAAAGCCATTAAAGAATCGTATAAAAGATTGCTTCAACCCAGTATGGAATCTGAATTTCGAACAGCACTTAAACAAAAAGCAGATGAAGAAGCAATTGATGTATTTGCCGAAAATTTGCGACAACTTCTTTTATCTTCTCCTTTAGGGAGTAAAAGAATTTTAGCTATTGATCCGGGTTATCGTTCAGGATGCAAAGTAGTTTGTTTAGATGAAAATGGAAATCTAGTTGCCACCGACTTAATTTATATTCATGAAAAAAACTTCAAATTACAAGAGGCTGAACATATCATAAGAACTCTTGTTCAAACACATCATACTCAATCATTTGCTATTGGCGATGGTACAGCAGGACGAGAAACACAGCAATTTATTGCATCATTACAATTAAATATTCCCATCTTTTTAGTGAATGAAGATGGTGCTTCAATTTATTCTGCATCAGAAATTGGACGTGCCGAATTTCCTGATTACGATATAACGGTGAGAGGGTCTGTAAGTATCGGTAGGAGGCTAATGGATCCTTTGGCTGAACTTGTAAAAATTGATCCAAAAAGTATTGGCGTCGGACAATACCAACATGATGTTTCACAAGTAAGATTGAAAGAACGATTAGATCAAACAGTAGTAAGCTGTGTAAATTTAGTTGGCGTAAATGTAAATACAGCAAGCAAACATTTACTCAGTTATGTAAGTGGTATTGGACCCGTTATTGCTGAAAATATTGTTCATTACCGATTAGAGAACGGCAATTTCACTAACCGAAAACAATTACTCAAAGTACCTCGATTGGGGCAAAAAGTATATGAACAGTGCGCAGGATTTTTAAAGGTTCCTCAAAGTGATAATTTGTTAGATCATAGTACCGTGCATCCTGAAGCCTATGAAATTGTTGAGGCTATGGCAAAAGATCTAGGTATCGAATTAAAGACATTGGTTAGAAACGAAACGATTCTCAACCAAATAAAACCAGAATCATATGCCAGTGATAAGTTAGGAGTATTAACTATAAAAGATATTTTAAAAGAACTAAAAAAACCTGGATTGGATCCTCGCCCTGAAGCGCAGACTTTTGAATTTGCGAATATTTTTAAAATAGAAGACGTGATGCCGGAAATGATTATTCCTGGTCAAGTAACAAATATTACTCGCTTTGGTGCATTTGTTGATATTGGTGTTAAACAAGATGGTATGGTTCATGTTTCAGAAATTGCCAATCGCTATATTTCTGATCCAAAGGAAGTACTCAAGCTAAATGATAAAGTAATGGTAAAAGTTTTAGATGTTGATATTCAACGTAAGCGAATTAATTTGTCAATTAAACAGGCACAAGAAAATTACAAAGCAAAACCAAATCCCAAACCATTGATGAAACAACCCATTCAGCAAGCTCCTCCTAAAAAAGTAGAGAGTTTTACAGATGCATTATCAACATTGAAAACTAAGTTCAAAAACTAGAATCTTGTTATTATTTCTCTTGATGAGGTAAACAGTGCAAAGTTCTTCGAAGCGTCCTTCGCTTCGAAGTTTCATTTTGTTGCTTGTAGCAACTGAGAAAAATATTCAATGAATGAAATTAATAGTGACGACTTCCTAGCCCCGATAGAATTAAAATTGATATTACATGCGAACCTTTCAGGTTCGAATTCATTGACGTATTGATTGCTATAGACATTGAATCCCTTCAGGATTAATGGCGTTTTTTATCGCACGGCTGGCGCAGGTTTGTAACCTGTGCCAAAAATAGTTTATAAAAATTCTCTAGCGCAACAATGATTAAATCAATGTTGATATTCGAAGCGTCCCTCGCTTCGAAGATTCATTTTGTTACTTGTGGCAACTGAAAAAATATTCAATGAATGAAATTAATAGTGACGACTTCCTAGCCCCGATAGAATTAAAATTGATATTACATGCGAACCTTTCAGGTTCGAATTCATTGACGTATTGATTGCTATAGACATTGAATCCCTTCAGGATTAATGGCGTTTTTTATCGCACGGCTGGCGCAGGTTTGTAACCTGTGCCAAAAATAGTTTATAAAAATTCTCTAGCGCAACTATGATTAAATCAATGTTGATCTTCGAAGCGTCCTTCGCTTCGAAGTTT
>DAOOQH010000136.1:0-9504 GCA_035388625.1 Chitinophagaceae bacterium
TTGATAAAAATCATCATTGTGAATGAGTTCAAGAATCATAGAATCGACCTCCTTTTCTAGCGTATTAAAAACTACACCTTCATGTATAAGTTCAACGGCTTCATTAAATTTTAGATACTTAGGTCCGATCAAAATTGGTATTTCATAAATGGCTGCTTCTAAAATATTATGAATCCCTTTGCCATATCCTCCACCAATATAGACCAAACTGGCTATCCTATACAATTTTGACAGCATGCCCATTGTGTCTAGAATTAAAATTCGGGTTTGATCAGATGTAAAATTTGAATAGGTTCGATATCCTTCTTTTAGCCATTTTGTTGAATAATTGTCAATTTCGTGTGGTGCAATTATGATCTTCCAATCAGAAGGCAATAATTGGATTATACGTGATAGCGCATTTTCATCACTTGCCCAAACACTGCCTGCTATAAACACCTTTGAGTGATTAATAAATGTATCAATTTTATCATTACTAAATTCACCACCTTTCAATTGCAAAACTCGATCAAAGCGTGTATCACCAAACACCCTATTATGCTCTATTCCAATATTATGAAGCAAATGCCGACTCTCATCATTTTGAACAAATAGATAGGTGAATGATTTCAACATTTTACGATGAAGATTTCCATACCATTTAAAAAAAGATTGACTGCTTCGAAAAATTCCAGACACTAAAAAAGTTGGAATTTGCCTCGTTTTGAGCTCAGTCAAATAATGAAACCAAAATTCATACTTAATAAAAAATGCAGCCCTAGGCTTAACCAAGTCGAGAAATTTTTTAGCATTATTTGGTGTATCAATAGGTAGGTAATAAATAGAAAATGTTTTATATCGCTTACTTACATACTCATATCCTGAAGGCGAAAAAAAAGTAATTATAAAATTCGCATTAGGATACTGGTCCTTTAGTTTAAGCATAAGTGGATAACCTTGCTCAAATTCTCCAACCGATGCACAATGAAACCAAAATGGATGATTATAGTTTTGATCATGAATCAAGTTAAAAATACCCTTTTGACCAGCCAACCATTTTTTAGCTTTGGGATTTAATATTGACGCCACTCGAACGCCAAACACATAAAAAAAAATCCCTAGATTGTATAAAAAAAGCATGGATTAATAATAAGTGTCTTCTGTCACCTTTTTATAAATTGGAACAATCCATCCGAGCTTAAAGCCTACCAAGATATCATTTCGTTTGGCATCATCTTTACGCGCTATATCATACAAAAACTCTCTACGCCCCTGCGTAAATCCCCATAAAAAATTAAATCCAGCATAAAAATTAATCAATTTATTAGGTGCATAATACGTATATCCAGTAAAGTTCTCAATAAAAATACCATTCGATAATCGGTCATACCCTTTTGCATAACCATCTCTTAATTGTGGAAATGAATTATCCTTATCAAACAATTTTATTTTATGCTGAATAAACCCTGTTGAAAAAAGAGTAGTTGGACCAGAATTATTATTCATTTGCAGTACAGGAAAAATTTTACCTACCTGAACACCTAATGTATAGCCACGTTCAAAAGTGCCTACATTTAAAACATCACCTAATTGTGAAATCACCCCACCCTGACTTGTTTTTGCGTTGGCAAGTAAACTATCTTCTCGAATGACATTCCCTGTAATTAATTCGCCTTTTACTCCAAATATCCAATTACTTGCAGTTTTGTATTTGATGCCTAAACCTAATCTATAACTAGTTCCAAATCGCTTCGCCATATCAGCTAAAGGAAAATCAATTTGACCTGATAAATCAAAATTAAACATACTATTACCTATCACCTTATCAGCATTCCTTTTTGAAATTTGAGATTTTGCGGTATCCACATTTTGACTAAAAACTTGATTAGAACTAATTAGAAGTAAAACAAAGAAAAGGATATGAAAATTACGCATAGATATCAATAACTTTTAAGAAGCTGTAAAGTTGCATATAATCCGTGAAAATACAAGAAATATATTTAGCCCTTTTTGCTATATTTGCCGTCTTTTTGTAATAAAAACAACTGCATGACAAACCTACAAATGGTTGACTTAAAGGGTCAGTATAATAAGATTAAAAATGACATCGACGCTTCAATTCAACAAGTAATTGACGATGCTGCTTTTATAGGTGGTAAACAAGTTCATGATTTCGCTCGCAATTTAGAATCATACCTTGATGTTAAACATATTATTCCTTGTGCAAATGGCACCGATGCATTGCAAATAGCCATGATGGCATTAGATCTTCAACCCGGTGATGAAATTATTACGCCGTCTCATACTTATTTTGCAACGGTTGAAGTAGTTGCTTTATTAAAATTAACTCCTGTGTTTTGCGAGGTTGATAAAGACAGTTTTACAATTAAAGTAGATGAGATTGAACAATTAATTACACCTCGAACCAAAGCCATTGTACCGGTTCATTTATATGGGCAAAGCGCAGATATGGAACCGATATTAGCCATTGCGAAAAAGCATAATTTATTTGTTATTGAGGATAATGCACAAGCAATTGGTGGTCATTATATTTTTAGTGACGGTACAAAAAAAGCGAACGGAACTATGGGTACAATTGGTACCACTTCATTTTTCCCATCAAAAAATTTAGGATGTTATGGAGATGGAGGCGCTATTTTTACTAATGATTCAGATCTGGCCGAAAAATTAAAAATGGTTGCGAATCATGGTCAACGTAAAAAATATGTCCATGAAATTGTTGGATGTAATTCACGTTTAGATACCTTGCAAGCTGCTATTTTAAATATCAAACTCAAACACTTAGATGAATATTGCGATGCTCGAAGAAAAGTAGCTGATTATTATGATCAGGCATTTTTAAATCATCCAAAAATTAAAACACCATTCCGGGCATCGTATTCTCATCATGTATTTCATCAATACACTATGATTGTGGATGTTGATAGAGATTTACTTAAAAAAAGACTTGAAGAAAAAGGAATTCCTTCAATGATTTACTACCCTATTCCAGCGCATAAGCAAAAAATGTTTGAAGGATTAGGAGGCACAACAAAGCAATTAGAAACCACCGATTGGTTAGCAACTAAAGTGATTTCGATTCCAATTCATACAGAAATGACAGAAGAACAATTAAATTATATTTCTTCAAATTTTATTGAAATAATAAACACCCTTTAAATGAAAATAGCAGTTGTAGGCACTGGATACGTTGGATTGGTTTCTGGCACTTGTTTTGCCGAATCAGGAAATAATGTAATCTGTGTAGATATTGATCAAAAAAAAGTTGAACGTTTACAAGCAGGCGATATTGTTATTTACGAACCCGGTCTTGAGGTTTTGTTTCATAGAAATATCAAAGAAAACAGAATTCATTTTACTACCAATTTAAAAGAAGCTATTGAAAAATCAGACCTTATCTTTTTAGCACTACCAACTCCGCCAGGCGAAGATGGCTCTGCTGATTTGAGTTATATCCTTGGTGTAGCCGAACAAATAGGAAAACTTTTAGTTGAGCACAAACAGTATAAAGTGATCATCAATAAAAGCACTGTACCTGTTGGCACCGCAGAAAAAGTACGAAATAAAATACTTGAAAATTATCAAGGTGATTTTGATGTAGTGAGCAATCCCGAATTTTTACGTGAAGGTGCAGCAGTTGATGATTTTATGAAACCCGACCGTGTTGTTGTGGGTTGCAGTACCGAAAAAGCAAAAAAAATGATGCATCAATTGTATGCGCCTTTTGTTCGTCAAGGCAATCCAATTTATTTCATGGATGAGCGAAGTGCAGAATTAACCAAATACGCAGCCAATTCATATTTAGCAATGCGAATTACATTTATGAATGAACTTGCCAATTTATGCGAAAAAGTAGGCGCGGATGTTGAAACGGTTCGGGTTGGAATGGGAAGTGACAATAGAATTGGAAAACGATTTTTATTTCCAGGTATTGGATATGGCGGATCTTGTTTTCCAAAGGATGTTCAAGCATTAGTTCAAACATCTAATCAATATGGATATGAATACAGCACACTCAATGCAGTGATTCAAATCAATGATAAACAGAAATTAGTACTTGCCAATAAAATCATTGCCTATTTTGGAGATGATATTAAAGGTAAAAAAATTGCATTGTGGGGATTAGCTTTTAAACCTAATACTGATGATATTCGTGAAGCTCCAGCATTATATATTATTTCAAAACTGATAGAGGCTGGTGCAAAGGTTTCATGTTATGATCCAGAAGGCATACCAAACACAAAAGATTATTTTGAAAAAAATCATCCAAGTATTTCTGGTCAAATTTCATATGGCGAAAATGCATATGAAATTCTGAATGATGCAGACGCGTTAGCAATATGTACTGAATGGAGTATTTTCAGAACACCAGAATGGGATCTTGTGAAATCAAAAATGAAACACAATACTATTTTTGATGGGAGAAATTTATTCGAGCTCGAGGAAATGAGAGAACAAGGATTTTATTATAATTCAATTGGAAGAAACACAATCAAAGTATCGTAATGAAAAGAATATTAATTACAGGTGGTGCAGGTTTTCTTGGTTCTCATTTATGTGATCGATTTGTTGCAGAAGGTTATCATGTAATCGCTATGGACAACTTATTAACGGGTCATATCGAAAACATTGAACACCTTTTTAAATTACCCAATTTTGAGTTTCATCACCACGATGTAAGTAAGTTTGTTCATGTCGCTGGTGATTTAGATTATATCTTACATTTTGCATCACCCGCTAGCCCAATTGATTATTTAAAAATGCCGATCCAAACACTTAAAGTTGGATCATTAGGTACGCATAATTTATGTGGATTAGCAAAAGAAAAAAGAGCTAGAATGTTAATCGCTTCTACATCTGAAGTATACGGCGACCCTTTAGTTCATCCGCAAAATGAAGAGTATTGGGGGAATGTAAACCCTATTGGACCAAGAGGCGTATATGATGAAGCTAAACGTTTTCAAGAAGCCATTACTATGGCCTATCATAACTTTCACGGATTAGAAACTCGTATCATTCGAATTTTTAATACCTATGGTCCACGAATGCGCCTCGATGATGGACGCGCTTTACCAGCCTTTATGAGTCAAGCTTTAAAAGGAGAAGATATTACAGTTTTTGGTGATGGTTCGCAAACGCGTTCATTTTGTTATGTAAGCGATTTAGTTGAAGGAATATATAGATTATTATTGAGCGATTACCACTTGCCTGTGAACATTGGCAATCCAAATGAAATTAGTCTAAAAGAGTTTGCTGAGGAGATTCAAAAACTAATCGGTACTGATTCAAAAATCATATACTTACCACTTCCTCAAGATGATCCAAAACAAAGACAACCTGATATTACCAAAGCCAAAGAGATACTCGGATGGTCGCCAAAAGTTGAAAGAAGCGAAGGCTTGAAAATTACGCTAGATTATTTCAAACAGAAATTAGGTGTTTAATTGAATTTGAAAACTGTGAATATCATTATCTAGTATTTGAACAATTATACCCATCCCAATTTAACGCAGATTTTTTAACGAACAGCAAACAACAATGACAGGTAAATTCTTTTTTTAAGAAATTTACTTAATCATTCCTGTTACTGGTTTGTACAGACAAGATAGATTATATCAATATAAAGACCTGAGGATTATACTCAATCCAAGACATTGATTGATGCTATTTTGAGATAGTGAAAACTTGAGATAAACTACCCCAAAATTTAAAATAATGACTAACAAAAAGGCCCAGAAAAAATCTGAGCCTTTCATAAATAACTATTTTTAAATTAAGCCATCTCTTTCAACTCCTTAATTCTTTGTTCTTTGTCTTCCTCTTTTGTTAGCTTATCTGATTTATCTAAATCAATTAATATTGGCGCTGCAACAAAAATTGATGAGTATGTACCTGTAATAACACCGATCATCATGGCAAATGAGAAACCTCTTGTAACCTCACCACCAAAAATGAATAAGATCAACAAAGTAATAAACACAGTCAATGAAGTCATAATGGTTCTACTCATAGTATCATTAATGGCCGAATTGATAACTTCGGTTTTAGAAATACCCACTTTCTTACGGAAATATTCTCTAATTCTATCAAATACAATTACAGTATCATTCATTGAGAATCCAATTACGGTTAAGACTGCAGCAATAAAGTGTTGATCAATTTCTAATGCAAAAGGAACCACTCTTCGTAAGAACGAGAATACTGCCAACGTAACAAAAACGTCATGTAACAATGCCACAATCGTACCCACTGCATATTGCCATTTTCTAAAACGGATAAAGATATAGATTGAAATTAGTAAAAGTGACCAGAATGTAGCCCATAATGCACCTTTTTTCAAATCATCAGAAATGGTAGGCAATACAGTTTGAGAACTCATGATATAGTTCGACTTGAACTCCTCTTCTGTAACATTAGCATTTACAAAACCACCTTTCTTCAATCCTTCGTATAATTTATTTTGAACCTCTTGTTCCACTGTAGTGGCCGTTTCTTTAATTTTATATGAAGTAGTAATATTTACTTGATTGGCGTTTCCAATTGTCTTAACGATTGGGAATTCTTCAAATGATGGTTTAAGTAATTCTCTCACAGCACTTGTACTAGCATTCTTATCCATTCTTACTGTATAGCTTCTACCCCCTGCAAATTCAACACCATAATCAAAGCCATTAAAAATTGAGGCAATACCCAATATTAATACCACCAATGAAATCATATATGCTTTCTTTCTCCATTCAATAAAATGAAAATTGAACTTTTGAAATAAACCTTCAGATAATTTAGTAAAGTAGTTGAAGTGCTTACCGTTTTTCATTCGAATATCTGTAATTAAACGAGATACTAAAATTCCGCAGAATAAAGATAATAAGATACCTAAAATTTGAGTAGTTGCAAAACCAAGAACAGGTCCCAAACCAAATATAAATAATATAACAGCTGTCATTAAAATGGTAATATGACCATCAAGTACAGGAGATAATGATCTTCGATAACCTTCATTAATCGCATTTTCATGTGTCTTACCTAATTTAAGTTCTTCCTTAATCCGTTCGAAAATGATAACATTGGTATCTACAGCCATACCGATTGTTAATACTAGACCTGCAATACCTGCCGCAGTTAGCGAGGCATGTAGAGCTGCTAATACGCCAACAGTAAATAATAAATTTAAGATCAAGGCAATATTTGCAACCCACCCTGCAGTATTATAATAAACTAACATCAAAATAAATATCACGACGAATGCAATCATAAAAGACATCAAACCACCATTAATTGCTTCTTGTCCTAAAGTTGGACCAACTACTTGTTCTTGAACTATTTTTGCAGGCGCAGGTAATTTACCAGTTTTTAAGATATTAGCAAGATCTTGTGCTTCTTCAACTGTAAAGCTACCTGTGATATTTGAACGACCACCGGCAATTTTTTCACTAGGTGCTGGCGCTGAATATACGATATCATCTAATACAATCGCAATTGGTTTACCAACATTTTCACCTGTCAACATTTCCCAAGCCCTTGCCCCAATTGGATTCATTGTCATTTGAATATCTGGTTGACCTGTGAATTGATCATAATCTTGTCGTGTGTCAACAATATTTTCACCACCTAATTTAGGCTCGTCAGAACCGGCTCTTTTCTTAATAGCATATAAAATAACTAATTTCTCTTTAGCCTGAGTCATGGTTTCTTTATCAGCAATGCCATAATAAAATTTCAAATCCTTAGGAAATGCATTCTTTACAACATCTAAAGCAAGATATCTATTTAATTGAGCAGTGTCTTTCGCTCGTATAAATGAAACTCGTGACTCATTTATTACTTCTCCTGTTTTAGGATTCGTACGTGCCTCGAAACCACCTAATAAAAAGAATCGAAGTGGATTTTCTTTTCTTGCCTTTGCTTCTTTTTGTTCATCAGTTAATCCAGCCGTTGAAGTATCTGATTTAGTAGAAGTATCTTTACTCATTAAAGAGCTTAATGAAGTTGTATCGCTAGAAGAAGTTTTTGAAGTTGTATCGGTAGCAGAACTTGTAGATAATGAATCTGTTGTTGCCGAGCCTTTTCCTGCACTAGCTAAATAATTTTTCA
The DNA here is from genome assembly GCA_035388625.1 of Chitinophagaceae bacterium. Classification (GTDB taxonomy): domain Bacteria; phylum Bacteroidota; class Bacteroidia; order Chitinophagales; family Chitinophagaceae; genus OLB11. Next base: position 8,095 of record DAOOQH010000136.1, read on the forward strand.
ATGCCACATCTGCATCTAAGATATTCTGAGAAATAACATGGATTGAATAGGTTTCCCAAAATTCTAATTTTGCAGTTGCTTGTAAATATTTACGAACACGTTCCGGGTTATTTACACCAGCAAGTTCAACATTAATGATACCGTTATTTTCATCTAAATTTACGTTTGGTTGAGAAACACCGAATTTATCAATACGTGTTAATAAAACATTGTATGTTCTTTTAATAGCATCCTTTGATTCCGAACGCATTACCTTAATTACTTGATCGTTTGAGGAGTTAAAATCAATAGTCTTAATTCCTGATTTTGCAAATAGTGTAGCTAATTTAGCTGAAGGATTTTGTTTAATATAAGCATCACTAAAAAGTGTGATGAAATCAGACTGGCTATTTGCCTTCATTTTATTTGCTTCAATGATTGCAGCGTTTAGAGCAGGATCCTTTGGATTATTACTCATACTTCTTACTAAATCATCCAAGCTAACTTCTAAAACTACATTCATTCCTCCTTGTAGATCTAATCCTAAGTTCAACTCTTGCTCCTTTGCCTCTTGATAACTGTACTTAGTAAACCCTAAATTGTATATTGTTTTTGAAGCAAGACTATCTAAAATAGGTCTTACTCTATCTTTAACAGCAAAATTTTGCTCTTCTTTTGTCAATGAAGGGCTATCTTTTTGTATTAATGATAGGGCTTTCGCTTCTTGCTTTTTCTCAAAATTTCTTACAACAAATGTAAATGATAGTTGAAATAATGAAATCAATATCAGCGCTATTGTAAATAGCTTAATCAAACCTTTTAATTGCATGTCGTTGTTACTTAATAATTTACTATAAAAATTGAACGTGCGAAGATACAATTAATTTGGAAAAATGGTAATCTTTTTAGAATAACCTAGTTTTATCTTATTTTACCGATAGGATTTTATTTAAAAACAACTTAAAACTATCAAATTTGAAGGATTTGATATGAATTCTTCCGATTATTCCAAGCATTTAAATATAACCGATAAGGCACTTCCTTTCAGTAATTAGCAAAATCAAACATCGATCTAAAATTCTTTTCTACTTCTCCAAAAAAGAATGAAGCAGAAATTCCGTCTTAAATATGACTATTAATCAATTAAATTTAGATTCTAGTATCAATAAATGAATGATTGGGGTTATTGAATACCATCAAAAAGAAGCGATTCTATCAACTAAAAATATCTTTAAACTCTTCATTGTTTTGCATTTCAACCCAAATTCCGCAATAGAAATGCTTCATCGGTGTAAACCCATCTAATACTAATTGTATTTATAAAATAGTCCGTAAGACTTTTTATAAATTTACAATGGCAATGCCGATATAAAATATAATGCTTATCCGCAAATTGACCTATTCAAACCAGGCGAATGCAGTAACCGCAAC
>DAOOQH010000137.1:0-5192 GCA_035388625.1 Chitinophagaceae bacterium
CTTTAGATCAAGGTAAAACTTGGACGCCTCCCTTTCGATTGTCTGAACTTGCTGGTGATTGTGTTGATGATGATACTACTGTTGAGGGTGCTGTTCCAACCATAGGTCCAAATGGCGAGCTTTATGTATCATGGGCAGATCAAGATGGAATTAAATTTGATCGTTCATTTGACAATGGTATAACATGGATGCAACATGATATTTTTGTAACTAAACAGCCTGTTGGCTGGAATTATAATATTCTAGGAATTTATAGAACAAATGGTTTGCCTATTACTGATTGCGATCGTTCAAATAGTAAGTACAAAGGCTCAATTTATATTAATTGGTCAGATCAATTAAATGGAGAAGATGACACAGATATTTGGCTCACTGTTTCAAAAGATTCTGGTAAAACTTGGTCAAAAAGAAAACGTGTAAATGATGATAAACCCGGTAAACATCAATTTAATTCGTGGATGACAATTGATCAAGCGAATGGGAATATTTATATACTTTATTACGATCGACGAAATTATGATGATGAAAATACTGATGTTTATTTAGCCAAGTCAACCAATGGTGGCGCTTCATTCACCAATGAAAAAATAAGTGAAAAAAGTTTTGATCCAAACAAATCAGTATTTTTTGGAGATTATATTAATATTTCAGCACACGATAATATTGTAAGGCCCATTTGGACAAGATCTGACGGAAAGAAGACTTCGGTTTGGACTGCAATTATAGGAACAAAGTAGTATCAAGTTGATAGCTTCTTGAATCCAATTAATTTAAATTTTGCTGCCTAATTGCGACATTAATTCTGCACTCATTTTTTCAATTGCATTAAATGAATAGCCAGCTATATGTGGCGTAATAATTACATTGAATTTTAATAAATCGTGTACAATATTTAAAGGCTGCTCAAGAATTGTTTGAATACTATGTTCTTCATCCAGCACATCTAAACAAGCACCTTTTATTTTTCCTGATGCTAGTCCTGAAAGAATTGCATTTGTATCGGCGACACCTCCTCGTGAAGTATTGATAAAAATATGATTCTTCTGCATAGCTTCAATAAACGCATGGCTATAGTAATATTTAGTTTCATCATTCAGAGGAACATGAAAGCTAATAATATCAGATTTTAATTGAAGTTCTTCTAAACTAACCTCTTGAATTGCATTATTTCCAAATCCTATTTTGTATTTATCATATACTAAAATTTGATTTGTGAATACTGATAGTTTGTTTGCAAAGGCACTACCAGTATGTCCGTAACCGATTATGCCTACTGTTTGATTCTCTAATTCAATTCCTCGATTGGGTTCACGGATCCATTTGCCATTTTTAATTTCAGTGAATGACGATGAAATCTTATGAATTAAATTCAATAACATACCTATTGCGTGTTCGCCAACTGCATTTGAAATGCCGTGGGGTGAACTTGCATAAAAAATATTGTTTTCATTGCAATAAGCAGTGTCAATAATTTCCATCCCCGATCCTAAACGAGCAATCCATTTAAGTTGGACAAATTTTTCTAGTAAGAATTTGTCGAGTCTAAGTTTATTGGATGTAATTATTCCGTCGATGAGATCGTTATCTTGCGAGTTCGACAAATAATTTGCATCATAATCAATTAACTGATAATTATTTTCAGTAAGCCATTGTTTAAATAAATCAGAAATTGGTGCCGCAATCAATACTTTTTTCACAGGGTAAAAATAAGATAGATTCTGCATTAAACACTAGTCATTATGAGTTGCGTTTAAGTTTTATGGGTAGATTGAATTATATAAATCAACAAATTCCTTCACACTTAATTGTTCGGCTCGTTTAGTAAAAATTTCTCCTTGAAGTTTCTCAGCCGGTAAAATAGATTTAAAGCAATTGCGTAACGTTTTTCTACGTTGTGAAAAAGCAGTTTTTACAAAGGATTTGAATTTAATATAATCAGTTATTGAGTAAGGATTATTATTTCGAGTCAGTTTAATAACACCAGAAACTACTTTTGGAGGCGGTGTAAAGGATGATGCAGGTACATCAAATAAATAGTCAATATCATAATAGCATTGGGTGATTACACTCATGATACCATAATTTTTGTTACCATGTTTACTTGCAATTCTTTCGGCAACTTCTTTTTGAAACATGCCCACCATGCTATCTACATGTTCTTTCCAATCTAAAATTTTAAATACAATTTGAGTTGAAATATTATATGGGAAATTGCCAATAATAGAAAAATTTTCATCAAATGGAAGTTCAGCCACTAAAAAATCGTCATGAATAATTTTACCTGTTAAACTCGGATAGGTATGAAATAAATAATCCATTTTCTCTTTATCAATTTCAATACATTGATAATTTTTGAAAGGCAAATCAATTAAGTATTTTGTGAGTGCACCTCCGCCAGGTCCAATTTCAAGTAGATTATGAATATCATTGGGTAACGATTCTACAATTCTTTGACAGATACTTTCGTCATGTAAAAAATGTTGACCAAGCGATTTTTTTAAGGTGTATTGCAAAATATAGTTTTTGTAAAATTAGTCTTTGAAATTATAAATGATTGAATTTATAATTATTGATTTGATTCAACGATGTATTAAAACAATTCGCCTTGTTTATTATCATCTTCGTTTTCTTCGTTTAGTAAACTAATTTCTAATAAATCTTTTTCGCATAATTTTGTACCAATTGCTTTCCAACCCATCACATCTACGAACTCTTCTAAATTAATAATTTGCTCACTCGGTAAATATTTTTTCTTGCCTGTTTTAAGTTTTATAATAGGGGCTCCATTCGATGTAATCCATTCAAGATAATTTCCTTCTCCTTCTTTAATAAACTGAAATTTGGTGTTTAAGGTAAGTGTTTCGATTTTAAATCGCTTAGCGTTAAATTGTTTTTTATCGGCATCAAAATAAACTGCACTTAATATCGCTTGTGGTTTGAATTTTTCAATCATCACCACTTTTTCTGCATCAAATCGGTTTGAAAGTTCGGTATTATTTAAGGTATAAGTACCATCATTATACATGGTTAATATTTTATCCTCTTCGGCAAAACTTCCTAAATACATACCTTTTTCATCAGTATTTAAACGTCCCACCACATCATCATACCAAAGTTTTTTACCCCCTAAACTTGAGCTACCTTTCATTTTAAGCTTAATACCTTTAATAGGATATTTGGTGACTTGATTACCCATACTGCTTCTGCCTTTAATGGCAAGTTCAGCAAAATCAAATTCAAAGCTTTTTATTTTTGCTTTACATCCGGCGCTCAAAGTAATACCAACTAATTCGCTTTCTCCATTTGGGTTGGAAGTAAAATATAAACTTTTACTTTTAGGAGAACCTTTCGTTAGATCATATTCTTTATCGCGCGTAATGCCCGTTACATTAAATCGTTTAGCATAAGCAATACCTGTTTTCCCATCTACATAAATCATATTATAAGTGGTTCGTTCATCGGCCTTTTTAAAAATTTCAGCATGAATTATTTCTTTACCAATAAAAACTTTATCGGCAACTTTTATCACTTTCATTTTTCCTTCTTTTGTAAAGGCAATAATTTGATCCACATCGGCACAATCCACTAAAAATTCATCCTTTTTTAAACTTGTTCCAATGAAGCCTTCCTCTCGATTAATATATAATTTAGTATTGGCTATTGCTATTTCGGAGACTTGAATGGTATCAAATATTTTCAATTCTGTTTTACGTTCTCTACCCTTGCCATATTTTTTTAATAAATCTTCAAAGTACGAAATTGTAAAGTCAACTAAATGTTCAAGATGATGTTTGGTTTCTTCAATACTTTTTTCAACCGCTTTAATATGTTCATCCGCTTTGAATGAATCGAATTTCGAAATTCTTTTGATTTTAATTTCAGTAAGTCTGGTAATATCTTCAACAGTTATTTCTCTTCTGAATAATTTTTTATAAGGTTTTAATCCTTTGTCAATAGCGGCTATTACACCTTCCCATGTTTCTTCTTCTTCAATATCACGATAGATTCTTTTTTCAATAAATATTTTTTCAAGAGATGAGTAATGCCAATTATCATCAAGCTCTCTCAGTTTTAATTCAAGTTCTTTGCGCAATAAATCTTTGGTTTCATCTACTGAAATTTTTAATAATTCAGTTGCAGAAATAAAGCGAGGCTTATCATCAACAATTACACAAATATTAGGTGATATACTTACTTCACAATTGGTAAAAGCGTACAAAGCATCTATTGTTTGATCGGGTGTAACACCAGCAGCAAGTTGTACTTCTATTTCAACATTGGCTGCGGTAGCATCAGTAACTTTTTTAATTTTGATTTTACCGTTATCATTTGCTTTTACAATACTTTCAATCAGTGACGGCACGGTAATTCCAAATGGCACATCTTTTATCAGAAGCGATTTATTATCTACTTTTTCAATATGAACCCTGACTCTTACTTTTCCTCCACGTTTTCCATCATTATAATTTGTGATATCGGCCATACCCTCAGTCAAAAAATCAGGATAGAGTTCAAACTTTTTTCCTTTTAGATATTTAATAGAGGCATCAATTAGTTCACAAAAATTATGAGGTAAGATTTTTGTCGATAAACCAACTGCAATACCTTCAGCACCTTGAGCCAAAAGCAATGGAAATTTCATAGGTAAGGTAACCGGCTCATTTTTACGACCATCATAGCTTAATTGCCAATCTGTAATTTTAGCATTGAAAGCCACATCCAATGCAAATTTTGAAAGTCGTGTTTCAATATATCGCGGCGCAGCAGCATTATCACCTGTTCTAAAATCGCCCCAATTCCCTTGGGTATCTAACATCAAATCTTTTTGACCGATATTCACAATGGCATCAGCAATACTTGCATCTCCATGTGGATGATACTGCATGGTTTGACCGATGACATTAGCCACTTTATTAAATCGGCCATCATCCATTTCTTTTAACGCATGAAGTATACGGCGTTGAACAGGTTTTAATCCATCCAAGCCAGCCGGCACCGCGCGTTCTAATATAACATAACTGGCATAATCTAAAAACCAGTTTTGATACATTTCATTGACATGATTTTTATTTACACTTTTTGCTTCGTGATCAAATTCTTCAGCCATAACTATTTTCTAAGTTGGCAAATGTAAATATTGTCGAATGTCTTTTCAATAATTAGTTAATCACATTGGTGTGAATTTTATATTC
>DAOOQH010000137.1:5292-9411 GCA_035388625.1 Chitinophagaceae bacterium
TTTAAATCCGCGAAATCAGAGTAATCCGTATAATCCGTGATTCAGACTCAATATTTTGAATCACGGATTAAACAGATTAACGGATGTACACAGATTGAATGCAGGGAAAGTACGTAACAGTAGAGTCATTGATTAGGAATTTGGATTTAAATCCGTGCAATCTTTGTAATCAGTATAATCCGTGATTCAGACAAAATATTCTGAATCACGGATTAAATAGATTAAAGGATGTACACGGATTGAATGCAGGGAGAGTACATAATAGTATAATCAATAATTTGAATTTTGGATTTAAATCCGTGCAATCTGTGTAATCAGTATAATCCGTGATTCAGACAAAAAATTTGAAATGATGTAATCCTTTAAATCCGTGATTCAGACAAAATTCTCTCAATCACGTATTATACCATTTTGATAAAAATCACATATTCAAATTAATTTCTTATTTTGTGCATCTAAAAAAAAAATAGCATGATCCGTAGTTCTGTCATCTTATTCTTCTCAATTATTAGCTTTTCGTTTGTCAAAGCACAATCATTATTAACACCCGAAACCTTATTGAGTCTCGGCAGAGTGGGGGCAAAAGGTCTAAGTAAAGATGGCTCTTTGTTTTATTATAGTGTGGCTATTCCTTCAATGGAAGAAAATAAAAATAAATCAAAATTTTATTCAATTCCATCTCAAGGTGGGCAAGCCAATGAAATACCTGCATTGCCAACTGGAGAAATGATAACGGTTGAAAATGGAGGCGAGAATATTAAACTTTCACCAAATGGCAAATCTGTTATTTTTTCACGTGAAGTGAAAATGCAAAATATTCAAGGCTATGATTCATATCCAACATTAACAAAATCAAATGCTCAAATTTATGATCACCTCAATCAACGTCACTGGGATACTTGGGAGGATGGTTCATATTCACATGTTTTTATCGCCGATAATGTAGCTGGATATGCACTGCGTGAAAAGGATATTATGGCGGGCGAAATGTTTGATGCGCCACAAAAGCCATTTGGAGGTGATGAAGATTTAATGTTTTCGCCAGATGGGAACCAAGTGTTGTATGTTACAAAGAAAAAAATGGGTAAGGAATATGCGATCAGTACCAATACCGATATTTATATGTACGATATAGCTTCAGGTATAACAACCAATTTAACTGAAGAGATGAAGGGTTATGATACCAATCCTATATTTAGTAAAGATGGAAATCATTTGGCTTGGTTGAGTATGCAACGTGATGGATTTGAAGCCGATAAAAATGAATTATGGGTGATGGATTGGAAAACAAAAATAAAACAATGCATCACTCGTAATTGGGATGAAACTGTTTCAAGTTTTAGATGGAGTGATGATAATAATACCATTTTTTTTGTAGCACCTTTTCATGGAACCGAGCAATTGTTTGAAGTTGGAATAAAATTAGATTTGGATGAAGCTAAATCAAGTTTGCGACAAATTACAAGAGGACAGTTTGATATTAATGGTATTTCTGATCAAAAAGGAAATACTTTATACGTTACTCGCACCGATATGAATCGAGCTGCCGAAGTATATATGGTTGATATTACCAATGGAAGTATGACCGCTTTAACGCATATCAATGATCAAGCTTATAACGGAATAAAATCATGTATGGTGAGAGAACGTTATACTGAATTAGAAAATGGACAACAACTTTTTTCATGGGTTATTTATCCTCCAGATTTTGATTCAACTAAAAAATATTCTGTCTTGCTTTATTGTCAAGGAGGACCTCAAAGTGCACTCACACAGTTTTATTCATTTCGATGGAATTTTCAATTAATGGCTAGCAACGGATATATTATCATAGCACCAAATAGAACAGGTATGCCGGGTTGGGGTACAAAATGGAATGAAGATATTAGCAAAGCTTGGGGAGCAGATCCTATGCGTGATTACCTAGCTGCAATCGATGATATATCGGAAGAGAATTATATTGATAAAGATCGAAGAGGTGCTGTAGGAGCAAGTTATGGAGGGTATTCAGTATTTATGTTGGCAGGTATTCATGAAAATAGATTCAAAACATTGATAGCACATGATGGTTTATTTGATTTGAAGAGTTGGTATGGTACAACCGAAGAACTTTGGTTTGCCAATTGGGATATTGGTGGTAATTATTGGGATGGTGATCGTGATGCCGATAAAAGTTATGAGAAGTATAGTCCAAGTAATTATATTGATAAATGGAATACACCGATACTCATTTATCAAGGAGGAAAAGATTATCGTGTGCCTGTTGAGCAAGGCATGCAAGCGTTTCAAGCAGCACAATTAAAAGATATTAAGAGTAGATTTATTTATATGCCCGACGAAAATCATTGGGTTTTAAAACCACAAACAGCCATGGTTTGGCATAAAGAATTTTATAAGTGGTTGAAAGAGACATTGTAGAATTAGTAGAATAAAATAGTTTGATTAGAGTTGATGATTAATTGATTACTTTTAAGGTATATCTATCTATAATATGTTAGGGCAACTGGTTTATAAATGTAAACTACCGGTAGGTTCACGAAATTTTGCAATTGACTTAAAATACCAATTGTCGGGTAATTATATTTTAAAAGTATTTATTAAGGGCATTGAATGCCATAAACAACGTATCACCATTCACCAATAATTATATGAAATATTTTTTTTTAGTAATTCTGTTTTTATGTGCATTTGCTTCGATTTCGCAAGTGCGATTTAATAATGTATATGATTTTGGGCGGAATGAATGGCAGAATAATTTAATTATTAATTCAAATGGTGAATATGTTGGCATAGGGCGGTCTTTTAATAATGGAGAGTTCGCATCAAATATTTTAGCTAAATATGATATGAATGGTGCAGTTATTGACACAGATAGAATTGAGATTTCAGGATTGAATTTAGTGGTTGGATGGGAAGGAAGTATAATTGAACATTCATTCAACAATAATTATTTTACTACTGGCATTGTACAATGGTATGATACAACTATTGTTGGGGGTGTTCGATCACGAGTATTGATGTGTCAATTTTTGCCATCTGGCGATACAGTATTCGCTAGGCATTGGGGCGATACTGACGAATATTATTGGGTAAATACAATTAAGGAATTTGACACAAATACCTTATTAGTTGGAGGTGCCGTTCGTCACGATATTGGTGTATTGTCTTCAAATGACTTTTATTTAGCAAAGCTTGATACGTCAGGCAATTTAGTATGGGAGAAAAGAATACAAACACCTCAAAATGATTTCATGCTTAATTTTTTCATTTCAAAAAACAAGCAAAAAATTTATACTGCCGGTGGTCGATATGTAAACCCGATTGATAATTATGCCAAACCTCACTTTAAAGTATTAGATAGCAGTGGCAATTTATTATTTACAAAAGAATGGACTGAACCAGCTTATTCATCTGGTGCAATTATTTGTGATAGGCAATTAGTGGATTCCAGTCGGTTAGATCAATTCTTAGTAGTAAGTGGTATAGATACAGTTATTTACTACCCAAGTGGAGGAGGTGATGCTTTTTATAATTTGGCACAAGTAGCAGGAGTTGATACAAACCTGAATATATTATGGCGAAAAAATTTGAATAGACCTTTCGAGGTATCAGCATGGTATAATGCTAAAGCTTTGAAAAATGGACGCATTATAGTCGTAGGAGGTAAATTGTTTGCAAGTGGTGGTTTCGATTGGGAAGGATGGGCTGTATTATTAGATGACTCTGGAAATACCATTTGGGATAGAACCTATACAAAACGTCAAACCGCACATTATTTTTCTGATGTACAAGAATGTGCTGATGGGGGTTTTATATTTACTGGTGTTGTTTATGATTCACCAGGTTTCCCTACTTCTGATGCCTGGTTGGTAAAGGTTGATAGTCTTGGTTGTGAGGCGCCCAATTGCACGCCTATGTCGATTCCAGAAGAATTTTATAATTCTTCGTCATTATTGGTTTATCCAAATCCAGCCAACTCACAACTCAATATTGAATTAAACAATTCAAAGAATAGCAGTGCAAATTATTATGTATACAATGCCATTGGTCAATTTATTTTAGAAGGCGAATTAAAATTGAATCAAAAATCTATTTTAGATATTTCCAATTTGGCAAATG
>DAOOQH010000138.1:0-9383 GCA_035388625.1 Chitinophagaceae bacterium
TAGCCAATAGGCCCTTATTATTAGCAGTAAGATAATTTATATACAATTCATTATTCATAATGATGGGGGGGGCTTCACTATTATAGCCATAATCGTTTATATTGTCATTGGTTATTAAGCTCAGCGTAGTGCCCGTGCCACTATATTTAGCTAATTGGTACTTAAAATTTGCATTGAGGTAACGTATATACAATTCATTATTCATGACGATAGGGGAGTTTTCATAACCAAAATCGTTTATATTGTCATTGGCTATTAAACTAATTGATATGCCATCATATTTGGCTAATTGACTCTTATTGCTTGCATTGCCATAGCGTAAATACAATTCATTATTCATGACTATGGGGAAGCCTCCATAACCTCCATCGCTAGGATTGGCATTGGGTATATAAGTAAGTGTAGTGCCCGTGCCACTGTATTTAGCCAATAGGCCCTTATTATTAGCAGTAAGATAATTTATATACAATTCATTATTAAATATAATTGGCCCGCCTTGATAACCTCCATCGCTAGGATTGGCATTCTCTATGACACTAAGTGTAGTACCGTCGTATTTCGCTAAATGGGATTTGAAACTTGTTAAACTTGTATAACTCAAATACAAATTACCGTTGAAGATAATTGGAGGAGTATGAAACTGCAATCGAAACCCTGATGGGTTGGGTATCATGCTCAGGTTAGTACCATTCCATTCAGCTAATTGAACCACTAATCCTATACTATAATAAAAATAGACCTTGCCATTTAAAGCAATTGGTGTAGAAGGCGTAAAATTAATAACAGTATGGCCATAACTCGAATTTGCAGCCGGATGTGGTATGAGGTTAAGAGTTTGGGCTTGAGTGGTGGTAGACGAAATGGTAAAAAAGAGAAAGGCAAGGAGGCCTTGTACCGATGTGTAAATGAGCCCTTGGGTTAATAATCCACAGAGTTGACGTGGTGATGCGCCCTTGTTTATTCTGAGTAAATTTTTCTTTTTCATGTATGTGTTTTTAAGTGTAAGATTCAAACATAATTCATAAATCATTTCTGTTATCAATCATAAGTCATAAATGAGGGGTAGCCCCTATAGAGAACAGAATGAGAAACAGTAGGAGAAAGAGAAAGAAGTTCACCCCTCTTACCCCTCGTTTTAAATTGATTTATATTAGAATTAAGAATGAGTAGAAGTAGGTGCTGGAGTATGATTTCTAGCGCTCTCCCTCACCGCACTCGCTCTGATTCAAAGGCGCTAGCCCCTATATATATATGTATTGCACACAGATAAAATATTGATGAACACTATTATATTTACAGTCAATGTCATTAAGCTCATCAATGAATATAAACTACTCACTCTACTGTACATTCTTTTTTCTTGCTATTTCAGCATGCAATTCAAACAATATTGATCAAGTGAAGAGCACGATGTTGTATTTTAAAAATCATAGCAATCCATCCGATACAATCTATATTCAAAAAATGGAAAGAGCTTACCATTCCTATAAACAAAATAAGCAGTACGATTCTTGCGCTACATTACTTATTAATGTAGGGAACTGCCTGTATGCGAATGCAATGAGTAGTGAGCGATTTAAAATGTTATCGTTCGATTATCTTAATCATTCTGGATCAAATTCTAATTCGCCAACACACTATGAACTTTCAAATATGTTAGCCTGCAATTATGCTTCTGAAGGTAAGGCTGACTCTGCCATTATTTGGTTTAAACGTGGAATGAATAAAATGAGTGGAGAACGAATGCAAAAAGCGAATGGTTTTGCTTGTAGTGAAACTGGGTTAATTTATTTGTCAAAATCGCAATTAGATAGTGCTGAAAAATATTGCCTTAGTGCAATTCGTTCATTTGAACAAATCAAGGATAGTGCTAATTTGAGCGTAAATTATTTACAATTGTCTTCAATATTTCAGTCGTTGCATGCTTGGAATATTGCCGATACCTATATAAACCAATCGATTACCTATTTAAGCAATTCGAAAGATACTGATTTGCATATTGGTGCCTATAATGTAAAAGCTATGATGCATTTAGAAGGTTTAAAAGATACGGCCAGCTTTATACGTATTTTAGAGGATTCAAGACATTTATATAGTCAGTACACTGCTCCGTCTCTTTATCTTCAGTTTATAGAAAACTCTCTTTTCTTTGAGCAAAGTATTTATCAAAAAGAAGAATTGAAAGCCAAGGTTTATTTAGATAAATGCGATTCTCTAAGCAATGTGATACAAAACGAAGGAATACAAACTCAGTTTTATTATTTACAATCTGTCTATGCATTAAATTATCAAGATGCGCTAGTTGATGAAAACAAAATTGATTCATTGGCAAATTTATTTGAGCAAAATAAAAGTTTTGTATATGCCACAAGATTGTTCAATGCTTTAACAACAAAAGCGCAAAAGAAATCAAATCTTCAATCTGCTTTAAAATATAATTTAGCTTATCAAAGATGTAAAGACAGTTTATATATACAGGATAAAGATGGCCAGATTATTGCTTCTGAAAGAAAATTTCAAACAGCTAAAAAGGAAAAAACAATAGCTGAGCAAAATTCTAAGATCCAAAAATCCAAATTCCAAATAAGTGCACTACTCTTATCATTGATAGGAATTATACTATCGGTGGCTATTTTCTTTAGCTACAGAAAAAGAAAAGAAGCTCGCGCTGAAATCAAACGTCAAGAAGAATTTACTTATCAACTTTTACAAAATACTGAAGATGAAAGAAGTCGAATTGCCAATGAATTACATGATGGTATTAACCATGAATTACTCACTGTTAAAAATAAATTGGCCCAAGGAAAAACCATTCAGATGCCAGAGGTTGAAAAAATTATTGATGATGTTCGATCATTGAGTAGAGATTTACATCCAGCAATGTTTGAAACAATTGGATTGGCTGCAAGTATTGAATCTTTGTGTGAAAGATTAACAGAAGTAGGTTTATTTACAACTTGTGAAATTAATTATACGCTAAAACTATCAAAGAGAAATGAATTGCAATTGTATCGTATTATTCAAGAGGCATTGAATAACACTTTAAAACATGCCAAAGCAAATGCTGCCAAGGTAACTATCGATACGAAAGACAATGAATTGCTTGTGGAAATAAAAGATAATGGCATTGGATTTGATACAGATGAAAAAATGAAAAGTGCTTCATCCTTTGGCATTCAAAGTTTATTGCAAAGAGCTAAAGCTATTGGAGGCAAATCAACCTTTGAATCAAATGAAACAGGCACTAAATTAATTTTAAAAACCCCAATCCATTAATGAGAAGTTTCATCATTGCCGACGATCATCCAGTTACATTGGCCGGCATCAAATCATATATTGAAAAGCTAGGTAATATTGTAATGAGTACTTATGATAATGGCATATCAGCCTATAATAATATCATATCGCTTCAGCCCGATTATGCTATACTTGATTTAAGTATGCCCGGTATGAATGGATTAGAAGTCTTACAAAAAGTGAGGGCAACCAATAAAAGTATTAAAATCATTCTCTATACCATGTATCACGAAAAGTCACTTTTTGAAAAGGCCGTGCAATTGGGTGTAAATGGTTATATTTTAAAAGATTTTGCACTTGAAGAATTAGCTGTTTGTTTAGATACTTTGAAATTTAAAAATGAATGGTTTAGTCCCAAACTATATGAGAGTTTAATTATAAAAAGTTCTGATTCAACACAAGAAAAATTGCTATTACTTTCTCCTGCCGAACGAAAAATTTTATCGCTTATTGCCGATGAAAAAAGCTCTAAAACAATTGCAGAATTGCTTTTCATTGCAGAAAAAACAGTTGAGAATCACCGAAGTAATATTATTCGAAAACTCGGTTTATCCAATACAAAAAATGCTTTGCTTATATGGGCAATTGAAAATAAAAAACATATTATTTCGAATTAGGAAGAGTAAAGAATAGCCATGCATGCTATTCATCTTTCATCACTACAATTTCTTCTTCATTTAATAAAGGCAATGCATTCAGTCGCATCAATATTTGAGCAACCGTAACCACATCTTTATTGCAATACCGAACAATTCGATCTAAATCATTCTCCTTCCAATAAACACCCGCAACCTCACTCCCATCGATATCATCTTTCGGACTTTCAATCTCTAAAATTGTTGAAAGTAAATCAACTGATATAAAATTTTTATACTCCCCGAATTTCCAAAATTGCAAAGTATCTAACATCGGGTTTTCCCAAGGCTTTTTATTTTGCAAATCCATGAGTATTTCTGGCAATTGAATTTGATTAATAAAAGAACGTCGACAGATATAAGGAATATCAAACTCGCGAATATTATGACCGCAAAATTGCTTTTCAGGATGTTTGAAAAACTTATTGCATACTTGACGAAAATCTTCTAGAAGTTTCTTTTCATCATGCCCAGCTAAAGTTTTTACTTTAAGCGAAAATCTTTCATTCGACTTCACAAAATATCCAAGTCCAATACAAACTATTTTTCCAAATTCAGCATAAATGCCTGCTTTCTCTGAAAATGTTGCTGCTGTGTTTAAATTATCTTTGTCGAGCGTAAGAGATTTTTTATCCCATAAACGTTGTAATTTTTCATTCAATTGCTGATAATTGTTATAGAGAGGTACTGTCTCAATATCAATTAACAACAGATTTTCTGGTTTTATCATAGTAGTAGGTTATGTTGTTAGACGATAAAAATAATAACAAAACTTTAGACCAACAATAATACATTTCATGTTGCATTGGTTACCTTTGTTTCCCAAACACAAAAATCATGGAAATCAATTCAAACGAACAACGCAGAGGTTTTAGTCCAAACTGGATTTATTTAGGAATCATTGTACTACTGCTCGGTGCAGGTATTTATTTATTTCTTACAAAAAATAGAGCAGAAGATGAAAATGAAGAATTAGTGAATCAGGTGGCAACAGTCAGCAACGACAAAGCCACTATTGAAACTGAATACAATGATGCTTTAAAACGATTGGATGAAATGAAAACTCAAAGTGTTCAAATGGATAGTTTATTGAGCACAAAAAATGATGAGTTGAGTGCAATGAAATCTAAAATTGAATCTATACTTAAACAAAAAAACTTAAGTGCTAGTCAACTTGCTGAGGCCAATAAATTAATTGCAGAATTAAAATCTAAAATGACTAATTATCAACAACAAATTACTGCATTGAAGCAAGAGAATGTTGAATTGAATGAAGAGAATAAATCGCTAACAGAAGAAAAAAGTCAGCTTACACAAGAAAAGCAATCATTGACCGAAGAGAAAAAAGGTTTAGAAAAAACGGTTGAATTAGGCTCTGTGCTTCACGCTTCAGGTATTAGAATGGAAGCAATTAACAGCAAAAAAAATCTCTTTGGAAAAGAAAAAGAGAAAGAAACGGAAAAGGCTAAAAAAGCTGATTTAATTAGAATTTCATTTGATTTAGATGATAATAGAATTAGCGAAAGCGGCGAAAAAATTATTTATATCTGTGTATATGATCCAAGTGGAAATGTAATTTCTGCGAACGGTACAAACTCAACTAAATTTAAATTGTCAGACGATTCGGAAAAACTTTATACCGCATCTAAAACAATTCCTTATAAACAAGGCGAAAAAGTAAGAGGCATTTCAACCGATTGGAAACCATTAGCCAACTTTTCAAAAGGTAGCTACAAAGTAGAGATTTATAATATGGGTTATAAAATTGGAAGTGAAATGGTGACCTTAAGATAATTTAAAAATAAGTATAAATAAAAATGAACAGTGACTTGAAAATTGCTATTGGATGTGATCATGCAGGAGTTGATCATAAAGATGCTATTATAACTAATTTAAAAAATCAAGGAGTACAGATTATTGATAAAGGCACTTATACAAAGGATAGTGTTGATTATCCTGATTATGCACATCCGGTTGCATTGAGTGTTGAATCAGGCGAAGCACAGTTTGGTATTTTAATTTGTGGCAGTGCGAATGGGGTTTGTATTACAGCAAATAAGCATGCAGGCATCCGCGCAGCACTATGCTGGAATAATGAAGTTGCTAAACTTGCCCGTCAACATAATGACGCGAATATTATTTGTTTACCCGCTCGTTTTATTTCAATTGATGAAGCCATTGAATTCACACATTCATTTTTAAATACTGAATTCGAAGGTGGTCGTCATCAAACACGTGTTAGTAAAATCTAAATTTAGTTTTCATCAAAATTAATTTCTAATTGATTCGGAAGACAGGCAAACGTTTTTCGATGATATTGACTCATGCCAAAATTCAACACAGCTTCGCGATGTGCTTTCGTTGGATAGCCTTTATTTTGTTGCCAATGATAATTTGAATATTTTTTTGATAACTGAATCATATAATCATCACGATAAGTTTTTGCCAAAATACTGGCAGCCGCTATCGAAGCGTATTTACCATCACCTTTTATAATACATTCATGAGGTAGTTTTTTGTACGACTTAAACCGATTTCCATCTATTAATAATAAACTAGGTTTTATTTTAAGTTGATCAACTGCCTTATGCATTGCCTTAAATGATGCTTGTAATATATTTATTTTATCTATTTCGATATGATTTACAAAAGCAACACCATAGGCAATTGCCTCTTTTTCAATGATTGGACGTAAAATATATCTTGTTTGTTCAGTTAATTTTTTTGAATCATTTAATAAAGGATGAAAAAAATCTTTAGGTAAAATAACAGCTGCAGCGCAAACGGGTCCGGCAATACAACCTCTGCCAGCTTCATCGCATCCAGCTTCAATTTCGGCTGCATTAAAATAAGGTAATAACACAATAAGCAAGGTAAATTAAAATAAAGAAACAATTTCTAAAATATTTATATCATCATTTTTATTTATAGCTTTTCTTTTTTACTACGAATTTCCTCAATTAGCTTTGCCACTCATAATGGACAAAAACAAGATTGTTGGTCGTTGGTTACTCTTAGGCGTTTTAATGTTGATGGTTCAAGTTTTATTAGGAGGAATCACAAGATTAACTGGCTCAGGATTATCCATTACTGAATGGAAACCCCTATTGGGTGCACTTCCACCAATGAATGACGCTTCATGGCTTTTACTTTTTGAAAAATATAAACAAATTGCTCAATACAAATTTTTAAATCAGGATTTCAGTTTGTCTGATTTTAAATTTATATTTTTTTGGGAATGGTTTCATCGTAATTGGGCTCGACTAATCAGTGTTGTTTTTTTAATTCCTTTCTTTTATTTTTTGATTAAAAAAATCATTACTAAAGAAATGGTGCCTAAACTCATTGCACTTTTTTTATTAGGTATTGGTCAGGGTTTAATTGGTTGGATTATGGTGGCAAGCGGCTTAAACGATGAAAACCTTTATGTAAGTCATATTCGATTGGCTATTCACTTTATCTCTGCATTAGTATTAATTGGGTTCACATTCTGGTTTGCACTAAGTTTATTAGTATCAGATACGAGTCTTGTTAAAAATAATTCTATCAAACAATACACCATTTTTATACTGATTTTAATTGGTCTCCAACTAATTTATGGCGCATTTATGGCTGGCTTGAAAGCTGCAAACGTAGCACCAACTTGGCCATCTATCAATGGAGAATATTTTCCATCTGATTTACTTACTCAAAATTTTGTACATCATCCAATCAATATCCATTTTGTACATCGAATGCTTGCTTATATTATTTTTATCTTGATTATTATTTGGCATTTCAAAGCCTCTAGAATAAGTATATCCGAGACTTTTTCAAAATATAAAAATCTGCCTCTTATTTTAGTATGTCTACAAATTATTTTAGGAATTTTGTCTGTACTTTACTCATCTAAAATTGTTCGAAATGGATTTGGCTTATTCGAATATTTTGCCATTTTTCATCAAATAGTTGCCATGTGTTTGGTGATGACCTTTATCGGTTTTCTTTATTTGTTGAAGGCGAAACAGAATCCAATTAAATAATTTATGTCTGTCTAAAACAAACCCAATGCAGAATTTTGGCGTCTTTTTCAGAAGTTATACCCATTTTTTTATATTTTTATTGTAAATTTCAGTTTTTAAACCATTTTTCATGAGAAGAATATTATCCTTTCTTGCAACAACGCTTTGTCTAACCATAATTAGTCATTCAATTTACGCACAACCATGTGCCACTTTGCAAATTATAGGCCCTCCTGGTGGAACAATTCCTTGTGATAGTGCATTAAATTTAACGGCTGTGGTTAATTTTCCAACTGGATTAAATAATACAACTACATATACACATGATACTATACCATTTAATCCAGCACCTTTTGTTGGGCCTAACCCAATTATTGTAGCAGTTGATGATATTTGGAGCGGTGTGGTTCCATTACCTTTTCCTTTTTGTTATTTTGGAAATACGTATACAGATATGATAGTAAGTTCGAATGGTCAAATTGGATTTGATCTTTCGCAAGCTGGTAATTTCAATGCTTGGGCATCTGCCGGATTTGGACCTGCGCCTGTGAATAATATAACTTTCAATAATACCATCATGAGTCCGCATCATGATATTTTACCTACAAATGCTGGAGCTATTGTTACTTGGGGGGTTTTTGGCGTGGCACCTTGTAGAACAATGGTTGTAAGCTGGACCAATATTTCAATGTTTAGTTGTACTTCATTGATTGATACCCAACAAATAGTATTATATGAATTGACCAATGAAATTGATATTAATATTAAAAATAAACCACTTTGCGCAGGATGGAATGGAGGTATTGCGCATGAAGGTATTCAAAATTCAACAGGTACTGTAGCCTATATGACTCCGGGAAGAAATGGCACCCAATGGACTGCACAAAATGATGCTTACCGTTTTACACCAAGCGGACCTCCAACGCCGATTGCATATTCATTTACATGGACAAATGCTACAACGGGAGCAATACTTGGAACCGGACCTACGCTCACTTTACCACCACCAGTGACGATTGATTCAGTTGCATGTGTGGTGAATGTTACTGGAGGTTGCGCGCCATATTCATTTTCAACAACCTACCAAGTTGGGGTAGGGAAAGTGAACGCCGATTTTACATACGAAAAAAAATATGGTTGTGAAGAAGATACTATCGTATTTACGAATATTACCAATCCTCAAATTGCAACAACCTATACTTGGTTCTTTGGCGATTTGAATACATCAACCGATGCTAATCCAACCCATATTTATGCTAACCAAGGTACGTATACCGTAACTTTAATAGCTGATCATCCACCTTGTATTCCAGATACTATTGAGCAAGTGATAGTGATTTCACATCCGTTTAATGCGGCTTTTGCTGCAGTAGGTGGAAATCCACCAAAAGATTCAGTTTGTTTAGGTGAAAATATTAAGGCTACATCGTCTTCTACACCTGTTGGTTTT
>DAOOQH010000139.1:0-9354 GCA_035388625.1 Chitinophagaceae bacterium
TGCAATTACTGATGCTGGCTAAGGAAAGCAATTCATGTTTGAATCCACTCAAAGGATGCTCAGGTATCATTCCTTGATGATCAGTATGACAAGAGCTGCATTCTTGATTAGAAAGTTCCTTATGAAATAAGATTTTGTTTTGTTTATTTACTTTGTCTAGTCCGATGTCTGCAAGTTTGTGACATGATATACATTTTTCGTTTTCAACACCAGCAAATGGTTTATGACAAGCTAAGCATTGACTTCTTATTTTTTGATGTCCCTCTACCAATTCACCAGGATTAATAGTTTCGTAAGGGAATTGGATAACAATAAAAATTAAAAATCCAATTGACAAAAAAATCGCTAGCTTTTTCATTAGCTAAATATGATTATAGTTATGATATGCAATAATGAAAGAATGCCTAGTGTATAAGCGATTGGCAAATGCACGACTCTCCATTTTTTCATTGAACTAACTGTGATCTTATCAAAGAAAAGTTTTTTATCGACTTCTTCTAAGCTCATTCCTGATGCAATTAAGTCTTGCTGGCTTGAACTTAATGATGCACTTGCATTTTTAAGAAGAAATTTACCAACCAAACCACTTGCCACATTTATCAATAACATTAAAACCGCGAGCCATGGTAGCAAGGCGTTAAAATGAATGCCAGCATGAACCAGAATTAAAACCGAACCAATCCATGCAAGATATTCATGCAATTTCAAAAGTTCTTTTGGAGAGCCGGATTGAATTATTTTTCGTTTTCTTAAAGAGTAAACAAACGAAATCAGAATCAGACAAGTGCCTATTGTGCCAAGATACCGACCAATATAAACTAGATGATAAAAGTGAAGAATATAATCAATGAGAATGGTTATCAATATCATTAACGAATATAAAAAAAAGAAAGGCAAAACTTGTTTTACAAAAATTGGAAGTTTCATGTGTTAGGTTTAGTCATCATCTCCCACGTTTTCAATCAGTGAAGGGATAATAATATTTGTCGAGTGGATATGTGTTTGGTTCATCCTGCATATTTTCACGAAGTTCGTTCGCTTAACTCTATAATTTTATGATATATGTCACCTTAAAAAATGATTCTTAAATTGAATAACCTTCTTTTAGGCTGACTTTAGACTCAACAAGTTTCGAAAATTCATCCCCGCTGCATCTCCGTCTTGTTGCTCAGTGATGAAAAAGCACAAACCTGTATTGCGGCAAGGATAGTAGCGAAAATACTCTTGACGCTTTGGGCAAGAGATTGCAGCGTATAGCCTGTATGCCGCCCAAAATAATTAAACAAGGTCTATTAAATATTAATCATCGTATAATACCTTTACCGGCTATGAGATTCATTATTATATTTTCCTTAGTGATAAGTTATTTTGTGGGCGCAGCGCAAATGCCTACACCTAAACGCGAATTTAGAGCCGCTTGGGTTGCAACCATCGGCAATATTGATTGGCCTAGTAAACAAGGCTTGAATGCCGAAGTGCAGAAATCTGAGTTTCGCTCACTTTTATTTCAATGCAAGAAGAATGGTTTAAATGCAATTATTGTTCAAATTCGTCCAGCCGCCGATGCCTTGTATGAATCGCCATTTGAAAATTGGAGCCGATACTTGAGTGGCAAGCAGGGGCAAGCACCAACACCCTATTACGACCCACTGACTTTTATGGTTGAAGAAGCCCATAAGCAATGTATTGAATTTCATGCATGGTTTAACCCCTATAGAGCCTTGGTAGATGCAAATAAAAACCTACATACAAAAGAGCATATCACATGGCAACATCCTGAATGGTTTTTGAATTATGGCGGTAAAAAATATTTCGATCCAGGTCTTCCCGAAGTGCGCGAATATTTCACTAAAGTTGTAATTGATGTTGTTAAGCGATATGATATTGATGCAGTACATTTCGATGATTATTTTTATCCGTATAGAATTGCTAATACTGAATTCCCTGATTACAAATCGTATTCAAAATACAAAGGCGAATTTTATAATAAAGATGACTGGCGTAGAAATAATGTCAATATTTTAATTGAAGATTTAAGTAAAAAAATTAAACAGACTAAACCCAAAGTAAAATTTGGTATTAGTCCGTTTGGGGTGTGGCGCAATTATAGTAAGGATGTTGAAGGCAGTCATACCAATGGCGGCCAAACCAATTATGATGACTTATATGCTGATGTTATTTTATGGCTTAAGAAAGGATGGATTGATTATATTTTACCACAACTTTATTGGGAGGTTGGACATAAGGCGGCTGACTATACCGAACTATTAAGATGGTGGAGTGAGCATAGTTATGGTAAAAACTTATACATTGGTCATGGTCTTTATCAAGTGGGAGTGTCAAGTAAATCATGTTGGCGAAGTATGTTTGAAATTGAAAATCAAGTAAGCGCATTACGCAATATTAAAAATGTAAAAGGTAGTGCCTATTATAGTGCCAATGCTTTCAAGAAAAATTTATGTGATGTAAACTACAGTATGCAAAATACGATTAACCCACGCCCTGCCCTATTACCTCTTATGACGTGGATTGACGATGAGGCTCCAAAAGCACCAAGTCTAAAATTATCAACAGGTGGTGATGGATATCGTGTTTTACAATGGACGGTTGATAATCCTCAAAAAGAAGATTTGCAATTTGCGATTTATAGATTTTTGCCGAATGAAAAAATTGCCAATACTTCAGCTACTAACTTAATTGATATTGTAAGAGGTAATAATTACGTAGATAAATCAAACTCAAATACAAACTATAGCTATATCGTTACTTCACTTGATCGGCTGCATAATGAAAGTGCACCAAGCAATGTTGTTGATTAAAGTTTAAATTAGATTGAAATAATAAAAAACAATATTGATGGACAATTCAGGTGGGATATATAGAATTGCGTTTATCAATATCCTAATTATTCAAATTATAATTTTTAGTTGCTTACCCCTGGTTCATATGATGAATGATTCGGGTTGGTATTTTATGAATCTTCATTTTGTAAATACTGGAACATATATCAATGAAAGTCGCTACCCATCGTTTTCTGAGCCAAGTCAATATTATCCATTTTTAGGGTATAGTGTTTTTTTGTTTTTATGCGATCAACTAGCTAGTTTATTTCATATTTCTGCTGTTTACATTATTAAGTATGCACAGCTTTTACTGTATGTTTTATCAGCGATATGGGTTGTAAAAATTATGCAGGCTGTTACCAACAGGATTTCATTCTCCTATATGATTGGTATTTTATTTTTACTTTATTATCCGTATTTCAATTATACTAATTTGGTGATGTCTGAAATGTATGCCACTTTTTTTGTGCTATTTACAATTTACTTATTTACAAGATTTCAAGTAGATGAAAATAAAATCACATTAACAGTTTTATGCTTATCAGCAGGTTATTTAATGTTGATTAAACCCGTTTTACTGCCAGCGACTTTATGTTTGGCGTTGCTTTTACTGATCAAATTTATTTATGCACAAAAATATAAGCAAATACTATTTATCTTATTGATATTGGTAGCACCTCTTTTTCAGATGGGATTTAGCGAAACACATTATGGCAATTCAAAAATACAATCTGGATTAGGATGGCATTTATGGGATCGGGTCATCTTTCATGACCAAAACATACCTAAGAATTCAAAACATTGGAAAGCACTTGAGGAAATTTATGCATCTCATCAAAAAATAATTCCAATAGGATATTGGTGGGATATTGCAAAAGATTTGAGTGAATTTGGTTATTCTGAATCAGAAACGAATATGATTTGTGAACGTATTGCATTTGATGCTATAGCTAATCGTCCTTTCTACTATATTCAAAATACATTGATGATGTGTTATGAAAACTTCTTACAACTTAATTCTTATAACGCGGTATATGCACATTATGAAGAGTATATCAATGAGATTGAAAATTTTTCAAATGAACAACAACACAAACCCCTAACAGACGAACTTTTAAAACAAAAGAAACAAGATGTTCATCCTATGCTCGAATCAATCATATCATTCAATTTTAAACTAGCAGAGAAGTCGGAACGAATTTATTTAGTCTTTCATAATTCATTCGTATTTATACTTTTTATTATAACAGGATTCATATCAAATTACAAATTGATCTCAAGTAGATTTAAGAAAAATCAAATTGAGTGGTTGATTTGGATAACGGCCTGTGCAATTTTATTTGGTTCTAATATGGCTGAATATTCTCAAGCTAGATTAATGCTACCCGCAGTTATTTTAATTGTAATGAGTATTGGAATTGAGATTGAAAAATTATTTAGTTTGTATCAAATCAAGAAAAATACAAGCATTAATTAAGAATTTAGATGACATTTGTGATCTTCAAAAAAAATACTAAATGTTTAGATGGATTCAATATAGTGTAGTACTAGTTTCCTTTTTCTTTGCCAAGAGCATAAACGCCCAATCAGACTTAATGATTTCTTCATTAGATGGATTAGCCATTCATGCTAAATTATATGAAGCAAAAACTGATAATCAAAAAATAATGCTACTTTGTCACCAAGCAAGATATAGCAAAGGTGAATACAAAGAAACAGCGCCTCAATTTAATTTATTAGGCTATACTTGTTTGGCCATCGATCAACGTTCGGGTGATTCAATTAATAATGATATAAATGAAACAGCTAAGGATGCCAAAAAGAAAGGCAAACCAACTAATTTCGAAGATGCTGAGCAAGATATTAAGGCTGCTCTCTATTATTTATATAATCAGTATGGGCAGCGAGTTATCTTAGTTGGAAGTTCTTATTCATCATCACTTATATTAAAAATTGCCGCTGAAGAAAAAGATAAAGTTGAAGCAGTTATTTCGTTTAGTCCGGGTGAATATTTCAATGATTCAACACTCATACAACGAAGTTTGAAAGAGATTAAAATCCCTGTCTTTATTACCTGTTCAAAATCAGAAATTAAGGAAACCAAAAATTTGATACGGAACTCAGAAAACCAATTGATTACATTTTTCAAACCTAAAAAAGCTGGTCAGCACGGTTCAAAAGCATTATGGGCAAATAATGCAAACCATGAGGCTTACTGGCAAGCACTTCAAGAATTTTTAAAATCACTTTAGTAGAATTTACCTTTCATTGATCGTACAATTATGATTTTTAGGGTAAAACGAATTTTACATAATATACCCTTTAGTGGGTATAAAAGGAATCGGTTGTGAACTTAGTTTTGTAGTTCTAATAAACAATAAAGAATTATGAAAACAACTATCACTTTAATTGCTATCATGATGATGTTCATGATGGGTTCAGCAACCACCCTTACCTTGAACAATAATAATCCTTCGCCAGGGCAATATGTTACATGGATTGCCGCGCATGCAGCTGCTAATGATGGAGATACTATTTTGATTCATGGTTCAACTTATAATTATTATTCACTTGCATTATCGAAACGACTTACGATTATTGGACCTGGACATAATCCAATAGACAAACAAAATTCTCAACGAGCATTTTGTGATAACGTATTGTTCTATACTGGCAGTAATAGAAGCAAAGTAATTGGTATAGAAGCTGGGAATATGCAATCTTCCAATAATGATATAGATTCGGTTGAAATAAAATTATGCAGTATTTTAGATGCAATTTACTTTCAGACATCACTATGTAATTACTGGCTTGTTGATGGCAATGTATTTTCAAGTAGTGGCATTAATGTGAATGCAACAGCGAACACAGTTGGCGATTTAGTTTGTCGAAATAATATTTTCAATGGTTTCATTGGAAATTTCTACGGTGGTTTTATAGGGTACAATTATTTTAATAATAATATATTTTTAGCCAATACACCTTATACATTTCAAAATTGTCAATACTTTTATGTAAACAGTAATATCTTTTATAGAAGCGGATTAGCTTCTTTAGGTAATCTTGGAATTGCTTTTACTAAAAATTGCAGTTATGAATGTGTGGCTGGCAATACATTTCCAAATGGTGTGAATTATGAAGGGGTTGATCCTCTTTTTGTAACAAGTATTGGTTCAGGTGCTTATTTCAGTTATTTGACAGATTATCACTTACAATCTAATTCACCACTAATTAATGCAGGTGGCGATGGTACAGATGTGGGTGTTTATGGCGGATATGGCGATTTTAACCAGTATGGTGTTTCGCATAATCCTTATGTTAAAACATTTAATATTACTGGTCCAACCTCTGTTAATGCAGGCACACCACTTCAAATTTATCTTAAAGCTAAAGTTCGTAACTAATTTATATTGTAGAATAATAAAATGATACAATATGAAAAATAATAAAATTTTAAAATGGATCATGCCTTTGATGATATTGCTTTCATCCTTGCAAATGAAAGGACAATTAAATCAAGCTGAGTATTTTTTTGATACTGACCCAGGCATTGGCAATGGATATGCTTTATCTACTTTTACTGTAACCCCAGGTAGCGTATTCGATTCAACAACGGTTTCAGACAATATTAATATTCCAAGTAATTTATTACCTGGTACACATACACTATATGTTCGATTTGCGAATTATGACAATGGTGAAGTTTTTTGGAGTCAATGTGAAGCACGCAAATTTCATGTGAATACACAAGGACAAAATATAGTAATAGGTGAATACTTTTTTGATTTCGATCCCGGTATTGGAAATGGAACAAGTATTGCTTTGAATGGGAATTTAGATAGTAGTGATTATATCGGTGGTATAAATACAACAGGACTCGCTGCTGGATTTCATAACTTATATATTCGAGTTAAAAATACACAGGGACAATGGAGCCAATATGAAACAAAAAAGATATTGATTTCAGCATCAGGCATTTCAATTACACAAGCAGAATATTTTTTTGATCAAGATCCTGGTGTTGGCAATGGCTTAAGCTTATCTATTACAGGCAACACAGACAGCAGCGAATTCATTGGCAATATTAGCACCACAGGATTGAATGCAGGTTTTCATAATGTATATATTAGAGTGAAAAAGAGCACAGGCGAATGGTCGAATTATGAAACCAGAAAAATACATATCCTTCCATCAGGCATTAGCATATCAAAAGCTGAATACTTTTTTGACACAGATCCGGGTGTTGGTAATGCAATTGATATCCCTATTACTGGCAATGAGGATAGCAGTATTTTAAATGGCAGTTTAAATACCGTAGGGTTATCACCTGGAATACATCAAGCTTGTATTCGAGTGCAGTCAACAACTGGTAACTGGAGTGTATATGAAGTTAGAAAAATTGAAATCTTACCGCAAGGCAATATAATTCCTAAAGCAGAATATTTTGTTGATACAGATCCGGGTATTGGAAATGGCACTAGTATCAACCTGCAAGCCTTAAGTATTGACTCGAGTGAGTTTGCTGGCGGTGTTATTATGGATACAAACCTCTCAGCAGGTCTTCATACTATTTATATTCGACCTCAAGATCAATATGGCCATTGGGGTCATGTTGATACAGGACTTATATTCCACCATTGCAAACCTCCTACCCTACCTACAATAAGTGCATCAACGGTTAGTAATTGTGGTTATGCCGACATTACATTATCAATCAATTCGGGCAATTTAAATAGCGCAACAAATTGGTATTGGTATAAAAATAATTGTGGTGGATTACCTATTGATTCTGGATTGAATATTATAGTCACCCCATTTGATACAACCACCTATTATGTTCGAGGAGAAGGAGGATGTGTTTCAACAGGCGATTGCGCCAATATCACTATTGAGGCTAACCCGAGTTCAACTGTACAATTAAAACTTTTTCTACAAGGTTATTACGAAAACAATTCAATGATGACTTCTACGTTGTTAAATGAAGGAGTTGGAACAAACATGCTTATCACAGATTCTTTACTTGTTAGATTACATGACCCAATAACACATGCTCTTGTAGCTCAAAAAACGGCATTGCTCCAAACAAATGGAGATGTAGTCTGTAATTTTTGTCCCCTACAAGGCAATTACGAAATTTCAATTCAGCATAGAAATACAATAGAAACTTGGGCATCGAATTCAATTTCTTTAAGCAACGAAATAACAAATTATGATTTTACTACGGCTGCTAATAAAGCCTATGGAGATAATCAGGTTGAAATTGAAAATGGTATTTTCGCCTTTTATTCAGGAGATTTGAACCAAGATGAAAATATCGATCTGCTTGATCTTTCAATATTGGATACAGATATTAATAATTTTGAGTTCGGCTACTTCGCAACTGATATCAATGGTGATGGTAATGTTGATTTATTGGATGGTCCGAATGTTGAAGATAATGTAAACAATTTCATTTTTGTAAGCAAACCCTAAAATGATTAATAAAAGCTTATAGACCATTTTGGATAAAAGAAAATAGATTTTACTTTCATAGAAATTACTAATTTTATTTTCTCTAATCATCCTATCATGCGTACTATTAAAATTTACTTCCTATTCTTATGTATCTTCTTAAACACAACGCAATTATTTGCTCAACTCGGAGAAACCATCTCTATTAGCGGCAAACATATAATTGGTCCGTGCGGTGATACACTTATATTACGAGGGGTCAATTACGCACCCTACAATTGGGGTTGGTCGCCTACGCAACTAAATATCAATCAAATTGGTTTATCTGGTGCTAACGCTGTACGATTGGTTTGGTATAAAAACCCAACAGGTGCAACACCTATTTCAACCTATGGTAATTTAACCAATCTTGATAGTGCATTATCGAAATGTGTTCAGCAAAATATGATTCCAATTTTGACCTTACACGATCAAACCTGCCAAAATTCTCCTTCAGCATTAATTACATTAGCCACTTGGTATACACAACCTTCAGTGGTGGCACTGATTAATAAATATAAACATAGTCTGATTATAAATATCGCAAACGAGGCATTGTATGTAAATTGGACAGGCAATCCGACATCAGCTCAGACAAGTTTTACAAATACCTATACAACTATAGTCAATAATTTACGAAGTGCGGGTATTGTTGTACCGCTTATGATTGATGGACCAGATTGCGGCACTAATTTAAATGTACTTACAAATATTGGCAACACTTTACAAAATAACGATCCTTTACATAGACTTATTTTTAGTGCCCATGCCTATTGGTATAGTTATGCAAATAATGATTCGCTGCAAATGCTATCACTTATAAATAATGCAGTAAATGCGAATATCCCATTTTTATTTGGAGAGATTGCCAATAGTCAAGATGATGCAACGATGTGCCAATACAGTTTAAACTATCAAGCATTACTTAATATTTGCAAGACAAAAAACATTGGATGGTTAGCTTGGAGTTGGGATAATGATGGCTGTGCTTCACGACAAATTACCTCGGCTGGAAATTTTG
>DAOOQH010000140.1:0-9351 GCA_035388625.1 Chitinophagaceae bacterium
TGGCAATAACCCCTCATTGCTATTGGGTGGCAAACCTGTATTTGGATTAATCGTTTGGAGTATACAAAATATTTTCAGGTTGGCAATATCCAATCCAGCAGTTACTTGTACATCATAATTTAATGAATCATCCAAATCTAAAATGCCGCTATAGTTGGCCAGCTCAGGCAAATCGAAAGTCATATTATTAAACGCAACTTGTTGAATTCGAAACGAAAGTGGATCGACATTGGGATCCAAATTTTGTTCTATCACAACTCGTTGAGCACTAGCAGTTGCTAGTAAAGAATCATTTTCGAATTGAATGGTATAAGGCATACTTCTTAATGCAGGTACCCATCTGATGGTTGTATCTCCTCTTCCTTCTGGTCCGAAAATATAATTTGGATCGAAAGAAGAAGACACTGAAAATAGTTTACACTGACTAAAAATCTCTGCATCTTCTTCACAATTATCTGCAGTGCCCTCTAAATCACTGGCAACACTTCCGGCCCCACTAAGTGATGGTTCTTTTCGTAACGATTTCGCCGACTTTACCAAATCAGAAAGTGAACTTCCGCAATCGAAACCGGGAATAGAACTGAGCACACAATCAAACACTGCTTTCAGTCCACATTCTTCCCAAGCTTCGCGTAAGATATCTCTATTTTTTGCACCTGCCGTAGAGAAAGCATCAAACATATAACCTTGATCTTCTACACGTTGTAAAGCTACTTGCCAACAGCCTAATGCATCTGTTGCGCAATTCGTAGCACCAGCTAATACATTCAATGCTTCGGTACATTCTGACAACCCATCCGGTTCATTTTCTTTGGTACTATTTTTACCACAGGTAGTGCAGGTAATATTTGTTTCATTACAACCGTGAACGTTATCACAATTTACAAATTCGGCGCAAGTGATTCCATCTATACAATCAAAATTGGGTCGGTTATCACATATATCTCCAATACCATCATGATCAAAATCATACTGACTATAATTTGCGTCCCATCTACAATTATCTAAGGTGTCAGGTATATTATCTTCATCAACATCCAAGTTGAAAATGAGTGGATATGGATCACATTCATTGCCAAAACCATCACCGTCTGTGTCAGTCTGTAAAGGGTTGTGAAAATTAGGACAAACATCAACACTATCAGCAATACCATCATTATCATTATCCATGTCAAGGTCAGTGCCATTCATTCCACTAGGGAATCCCATACCACCTGAACCTCCACCAAAAGTTCCTGAACCACCATCACCACCTTTTGTATTATCAGTCCATCCTCTTCCACCATCACCGCCTTTAGCATCCATTACATTAGATTCACCATTACCTGCAGGGAAACCACATAAACCCGGTCCTCCATTATACCCATTTTCTCCAGCATTTCTTACTCTATGTTTAAATTCTAAAAAGATGGTATCTTGTAACATGCTCACTTCAAAATGACCTCCATACAAATTATTCGTTTTGTCAATAAAGCCCTCATTAATAAAAAACTTGTTTGCATCAAATCCAAGGATGTCTCCTTCGGCAACTGCAATTGGCCATTTGTAATCGTGCCAAGGTTCCCAAGAAGTTAAGGTTGTATAATCCTTATTGCAAGGATTATGCGGAATAATTTGAATTTCAAAACGATTAAAAGAACTGGCATTCACATGAATATCTCCAGTTGATTTTACTAAATCCCATCCTATTGATTTGCCGGCATGTCCACCTAATGCAATCGTTGGGACATTGATATCCCATCTATACACATCGCCTGAATTAAAATTGATTTGATGCTCGGTTTGTAAACCAATAATTTGCCCTGGATCAAAATCTATATAGCGATTGAATTCTGCATTTACATAATTTTCAATGTCTGAAGAATCTAAAATTTCTTTTTCCATGAAGCCACTCAAAACGATTTCATAAAATAATTTTTTATCGGGCATAAGGTTGGCCATGCTAGGATTATTCTCATGTACTGCTGTCATTATCTGTTGCCGTTGTTGTTCAGCATGGTAAATAACTGTCTTTGTTAAATAAGAAGATGACATGGGCATCGTGCGCGTTTTGTGCACTCGATAGATCATAGGGCATCCACGTTCAGGTGCACAAGTTGCAAATGAAAATTTTTCATGTACACCCATCGCTCGAGATTCTCCAGGTCGTAAATTAAAAGCAATGCCATCAAATTTTCTTCCCACTTTTATACCAGGAGAAAATTCAAATTCAGTGGTGTCTTCCGGTATGCCAAGTGTTGATTCAAGAGAATTGAAAGTACTAAAGGTTTTTTCTTTTAGTCCGGCAGTCTGAAAATACACGACAGGAATATTCACATTACCGGTATTCGTTACATTGGTTTCAAATCCACCAATACGCGTTGCTATAGTATATCCATTCGATTGGGTATTTACAGATACTTCATACCCTGAACTTAGTTCTACTTTTAATGCTTGAGATAAGCTAAATGTATCTGTATTATTTACCAGTTTAACATCATAAAAGCCTAAAGCAACACTATCTAAATTCCATTGCACATCCATTTGCATCGTGTTTATATAATTGACAATAGTACCAGCAGTTACAATACTATCTCCCAAGGCTAAAAAGATTTTTGAATAGGTTCTAAATCCTGAACCAATTACTGATGTGGTTACTTGTCCTTGTCCTACTTCATCCTTGTCCACACTAATAATTGAAGGTGGAAGTATTTTGGCGGTTATCTCTATATGCTGCGTATCTATGCCCGGTAAATTATTTTGCAAGAAAAGATAGTACAAACCGTTTTGTGTTTCAGGAACTAATACTCTTTGATCTGGAGTTGTTATATCATTCGCACTAAATTCTGAAAGGGGGCTATTAGGCACTTTTTGATAACTACAGTAAATTTCATTTTGTCCACTACCCGAAATTTTCTTGACGAAGATTGCCAAATCTTGACCAGGCGTTACATTTATCTTATAATAACGTTTTTGTCCAAAGGATAAGGTTTGTAGTGTTGGAACTTCTGGAATCAATTCTTCTGCATCAATGTATATACTATCATTCACCATAAAATTGTTAGTATAATTCGATTCAGGAAATGAGTTGGTTGTATTTAATGCTAATTGTGCATTTACCCAAAATGGTGTTATTTGCTGCATACTGGTTCGCAATGTATCATGCAACGTATCACCAGGAGCTATTATTATTGGTCCCTGATTAAAACCCAATAAAGTAGATTCGAGACTTGTACTATTTGTAAGTGTGACTGAATTTTGGGTATATGATGGAAACGAATTTGTTCCAATATTGGTATATGAATAAGGAATGATGACCTGCTCACCTAACAAAAATGAATCTTTGGGGAATTGAAATGATATTGGCATCAGATCCATGTTGGAAGTAGTTTGAATAAACACATAATCCGACATTTCATTATTACTTTCAAAAGTGTTTTCATAAATCACATCACGAGCATCTGTTTTAATGTGAAAAATTTGAGACCCAATAAATGAAGTTGGTATACTGGTAACTAAAATACTATCCGTATAAGTATCATTCACTGCAAGGTTCCGCAATTTTTGATTATAACCAATATTATATTTATTTGAGAATACTCCTGATGAAATACTAATGATATCTGTAATGGCTAAATTTGAAATCAAACCGGGTCCATTATTTTTTACAGTATAACTTACCCAAAACGATTGCCCTTGATTCAGTGTACTCGGATAATTCATACTGATGATATCTAAATCGGGCGAAGGGATTTGCGTATTTGTAAATGGAATAGCCACCAAATTATTTAGATTATTGTCATCGTTCATTATTTCATTATTCAAATCTAATTTTACCAGTAAATAATAATTTCCGCTTACTAACGAACTCGGCAAATTAATTTGTTTATAATGAGAATAGGTTTGGGAACTATCTAATAATCCAAAATAATCGAAATTGTTTAAGGGTATATCATTGACACTATAAAGCGAATCGGTAGAAATATACACTCCATTGACATGATGAGAAGAAGTGGTGGAACCAGTACCGAAATTTTTTACTACATACGATACCGGGAAGCTTTGTCCACTAGTTGTAGACGTAGCAAATGCAGAGGCAAAAAAACCAAGATCGGAATAAAATGGTTGTACTTGTACTGTATCAGCTAGAGATAAATTATTGCCTTCAAGATCATGTTCATACTGATTATTAAATATATCTGCTTTTACGAAATAGGTAAACACTCCGCTTTGGTTTGGCGTATAAAAAACTTTTGTTCGTTGTACTGAGTCACCGGCTAATATGGGTAATGAATAGATATCATTATTAAAATAGATCAGCGAATCTGGATCGATATTGGGATTGATATAATACATGCCTTGATAGAAGGTTCCATTGCTAGAAGCCGTTGCAGTATTTTTGATGGTATAATGTAAAGTAACTGGAATATTGGATTGAAGTGTATCTAGATCAAAATGAACATTCGTAATTTGAAGATCCGGATAGGGTGATAGATTAATATTTATTGGGCTAGCAGTTGCGTAGGTATTATTACTTTCTTGCAAATATTCAAACACCTCATTTGAATCATCCGTTTTTACCATCACATAATATAGCCCGTTTAGTCCGTTTGGTATTTTAAAATTTCCGCTTACTTGATAACTACTGTCTTTCAACAAGGTTTGATTCCGAACGACACTACCTAATAAAGTGGCCCCATAAATTGTGTTCGTTGTATTAATATAAACTCGGTCTCGCCAACTAGTTGTTGCAGATTCTGCAATGCCCTGATTTTTTACTCGCCAGTAAAAAGGTACTAAAGTGCCTGAATTCATGGTTGATGGGCATGCAAAACTATCGATCACTAAATCGGATGGAGGCAATTGTGTAATAGATAATACTATAGGAGATTTTGCTAAATTATTTCCTAGATAAGCGCCTTCATAAACCGGATATGGGTGATTGCTATTGACCTTTACATAAATATAATATTGGCCCGATAACAGATAAGTAGGTAACCTGAATTTTCGATTTACTGAATATATTGAATCAGTTTGAATCGCATAAGGTTGATTGGTAATGTTTTGAATGACAGGACCATTTTGTGTATAATAAAAAGTTGTATCAAGGTTGGCATTAGGACTTTTATATTCATCTAATTTTATAGCCGATGAATTAAAAAAGGGAAGTTCAGATATATAAACGGCGTCATTCCATAGATCTGCTGCTGTTGCTATTAAACCATCATTTTCTACTGTATAGATTACGGATATGCTATCGCCGGCAAATGCGTCGGCAGGACTTCCTAATGACACAACTTTCAAATCAGCAGATGGCTTATGCAGAATTTGAACATCCTTCCAAAATAAATTATTAGTTTGATTTAAATCCAATCCTAAAACATTGCCTGCCCTAATATATAAACGATAGTTTCCGGAAGCTAATTCAGGTAGCGTGATTGTTTTTTGTTGGGTATATTGGTTACCGCCGGTTAAAGCATGTAAGTAGTTAAACTCTCCGATGAATATATCATTAAAATTGCCAATTACAGTATCTAAACTAATGCCAATCATATCACTCCAGTAATAGTTTTTAGTTGTTGAATTTGCGGCAATATTTTTAACTACCCATGATATGGTATTGGGAGAAAAGGAATACAAGGTTTGATTACAATTGATTTGTTCAAGTATTAAATCGGGATGATTCACTTTAAATGAAAAGGTGTCACTCCATAGTGTATCGCAAACCGAAATGCTTTGAAGCTGCCAATAATAATTTGTATCATTCGATAAATTTGAAAAGGTAGTTTGGGTAAGATTGGTAACATCTAAGCCAGTCAGTGGCCTTACATCATTTTGATTCCATACAAATAAAGCTCGAGTGAGTAACCCAACTCCCTGTGTCCAATTAAAAGTTACAGGAAGATGCAAACCATTATCCTGATTAAAAGGAACTAAAGGTTCGGAAGCTATTGTTGCGGAAGGCGCTAATACTGTAATAGGTAATGATAAATTAACCGGACAAGCATAAATATCAGTGCCCACAACAGTAATCGTATTAGTCGTTATGGGTTGAATTTGTATTATTTGAGAAGTATCACCTGTTGACCAAATGCCGTTAGCTAAAGGCGCAGACAAACTAATTTCTACATTGGTACCTGGGCAAATTGGTGTAACATAATTTGTACTCAGCGGTCCCGAATTGCTTCCTACATGTAATTTGAGTGTATCTGTTCGTGAACAATATGCGTTACTTACATGCCAAACTAAAGTATTGAGTCCGTTGGTTAAACCATGAACAATAGCATTTGGATCTGTATTTGATGGTGTAAATGTGACGCCGCTTCCTGTCCAAAAACCGGTTGTTCCCAATTGCAATTGGCCATTCAATTGGAGTGAATCTTTACAAATAAATTTTTCAGAACCTGCTTCCAAATAAATACTTCCTGCAAATTCATCAGCACCAAGATCAGGTTGAGTAGCATGTCGAGCTTCTCCATCAATATCAAATAAAACATTCGTTCCCGAACTACCTGCCGCATTAATACCACAATTAGATGAAGTAGTAATATGCAAATCAAGACTTGAATCAACAAATGACACAAACAAATTTTTTGAATTAATATCCTTGTTATGTGTGGTTTGCCATTGACTGAATGTGCTGTTTATTCCATTCACAGATTCAATAGTTGTAGTAGAATCGTTTGCAAATAAATTATTGAAATTACATTGCCCCCATGTGCCTGTATTTGTGGCATAATTACTCATTGCATAATTTAAACCAGCACCGCTTCTTATGTTTTGAAATATATTATTTTTAATTGTGTCGGTTCCATTACTGCTGCCTTTTCTAAATGCATAACTTTTACTTAGTGCGCTGGAAGTGCCTATGATTGAAATAGAATTATGATAACATGAGAAAGGAACATTGGTAACTGCTTTATAGATGCCAGTAAGGTTGATATTATTGGTATATGAAGCATTTGAAATGGCGATACGATTACTAAACAAACTTGCGTTACCCGAGTTAAAATGTATGCCTTTGATATAAGGATTAGCACCACTACTTATACCTTGATTTGTTAGATTATAAATTTCGTTGTCACTAATTTTAGCCATAGAGGATGGTATATTTAATCCATTATAGCATAACCCTACAACACCTATCGGATTGATTTGTGTTACTATATTTATATCATGAAGTCCGTTAATTATATTATGATGAATATTGCATGGAATTGCATTTCCTGTATGATGAATTCGCATGCCTGTTAAAGATCCTCCATAAAATGTAGTTGCTTCTGCTTCATGCGTCTTTGACATAGATTGAATATCCAGCACTTTATTGAAAGCACAACTTGCTACATAATGGGCAGAAAGATTCATCACAACCTGAGGCAAGCTATTTGTTACAGAATTTAAAACCATATGACTTACCGAATTGCTATCAAACCGATTGATACCTGCAGTGAGGGAAACTTGAAAAGGGGAAATGATCGGGCCATTAAAAATAATATCATTGGTATTGGTTAGACTTCCTATTCGATTTCCTGCAATATTCCATTTCGTGTTAGTGCTACCGCCTTGCAGATAAAAAGCGCCGCCTTCATAAAGCGTATTAGACAATTGTTGAATATTTTCAGCTTCGTTGTATTGAAATGTATTGGTTTGATTGGCAATTGTATTCGTTACGTTAGCTGAAATAAGAAAGAAACGAAAATTCATTGCTGCCGAAATATTCTTAAAAACATTAGATTGTATAGATGTTTGTACATTTCCGGAATGCGATATCCCATGAAACTCTGAACCTGCAGGATTGGTGAAATGAATATTGTTGAATGAATTTTGTTCTATCCGATTTACCATACCACTGGTAGAAGCATTCGAATTAGAATTCAATTGAATACAATTGAAGCCATTGGATGTAGATGATGTGATATCCAATAAGGTAGATGGATTACCAAACGTATTACCTATCACATCCCACACGCCACCACTCATCAAATTGGCGTTGAAAGTATTATTCAAACTATACGACAAATTCTCTAAATGATTATTGTTGAAAATTGATTTGGCTGTAGCGATTGATCCAACTTCAAAAATATTCAGGTTGTTACTTAAACCTCTTAAATCCATTTTAACACCCCCACAAAAAGGCATTGTACCACCAAAGTAATTATCGCTTACATTTAATTGATATGAGTTACCCGGAATATTATTCACATGAATAAAACCATTAAAAGCTGGACCAGGATTGTTGTTTACACTTCGATACATACTATTATTGGTGATCGTAAATGAGCCACTACTTCCAAAATACAACCAAATACTCAAAGCACAATTATCGAAATGATTATGATCAATTATGATTGCGTTACTTGAAATAGTTGGCGTTGATCCATAATGGCTAAGACGAATACCATTGGAAAAAACATTGGTATTTAATAAATTGGTGCGGGTCATGAACTTATTACAAGCTATTGTATTACTATCACAACCTTGTGTTCCTAAGGTATTATCAAAAGTAATTCCATTATCAGAAATTTCAATTTGAAGCCCTTTAATTGATATTTGACTTGCATCATTTTTAAATGAAATACTTGTCATGCCAACCCCAAAATTTTGATTTACATAAGGCGTTCCGGTATGTCGTACAATTAAGCCATAATTACCACAAATAGAATTAACACTGCAATCAAAATGAACATATTTACTTCCATTAAATTGAATAACACCAACACCACCTGTGCTTACATTTTTTTCAAGCAGTAACGGTGAGGTAAGATCACTTCGCACCTTGATGGTAACAATTCGGTCTGCCGTTGTTTTGTAAGTAATATTTAAAGGAGTCGGCTCAAGGCTACCATTATAATCTTGTTGTAATTCTAATATAACTGGGCCACTTTGTCCTTTTAATGCGATATCGTTTAAGGCTTGATGAATACTACTGTAAGGTGATGAGGCATTCATATAATTAGGCCCAGAAGGAGGGGAGTAGGTTGCTGATGGACCAACACAATAAGTTCCTGCATTTAATGCACCGTTCCCAATTCCGATAAATAAACCATAGGATGAAAGTAAATCAGTAAGGAAATTGGTTGCTATTGATGAGGACGATAAGAGGGTAGAACCGATAAGGTTTGATGGAATACCATTAAAAGAAGTCGCTGAATTGTTTGAAGAAAGAGCTATTTTAGATTGAGAACTAATTGAAGGAATTGTGTTGGTAGGAGAAACTTCTATTCTGTCTAAATCAAAAACATTCAATATAGATTCTGTTTTTAAATTCCAATATCTATTATACAAACTGTCGCCTATAGTAATTTTATCGGCGGTACCTATGGGCTTTGATTCATAAACTTTTGCTGAAATTAAAACTGGTCCTGAATTAGT
>DAOOQH010000141.1:0-9316 GCA_035388625.1 Chitinophagaceae bacterium
TCTATCTTGCCTTTAATGTGAAAGAAGGAAATAAAATGTACAAGCCCGAGGCACAACGTGCAAAGGTTTGGTAGTTTTTTGAATTTTGTAAAATAGGAATATACTTTAATAGCAATTGCTAATTTGATTAAGCCATCTCTAATCGGAGATGGTTTTTATTTTTGAATCATCAAATTGAAATACAACTTGGGATGGTGAAGAAAGTATATTCTCTAATATTTATGATTGTTAGGAATTAAATTCTGAATAGGCTAATTCAAAATCAATATCTTACTTTTACCTTCCATGTCATTTCGAAAAAATATTCTGGTTAGTTATTCGTCGCAAATTATTTCAGTAATTTGTTCATTCCTTGCTTCAATACTTGCTACTCGAATGCTTGGCGATAAAGGCCAAGGTGAATATGCACTTTATATCAATTTCATTCTTCTTTCAACTTTAGTTATTGGCATCGGACTACCAGCCGCTATCGTTCATTTTATTGCCTCAGGTAAATTGGCAAAAAATAAATTGTTTTCATTCATACTTATGGTATTAGGTATAGGAGCTTGTACAATAAGCTCATTTATGTTCTTGTTTCATACTTATACGGGCATGAGAATTTTACTTCCTGATTTAGTATTATCCTCCTCAATTTGGATGATATTTTTAATTCTTCATTTAGTTTTCATTACAACAAATGCCTTCCTCTCATCCATTTTACAAGCGGAGAATAAGTTTCATCATGCGGGTTATATTACTATTTTAGGTACCACAACGATATTATTACTCTATGCTTTAAAATACTATTTCAATGTGTTGAATGATATTCAAATATTAGCTTGGTTGATTATTTCAATGGTCTTTTCAGCATCACTTCAAATTATTTTTTATCTCATTGAAATCTTTAAAATAGACAAAAATTATTTTTCATTTACAAGTATTAACGTCTCTACATTTAAACCTCTTTTGCAATTTGCCTTTTTGGCATTTACAACTAACTTAATTCAGTTTTTTTCACTCAGAATGGATATTTGGTTTGTACATTATTATCATGGCAAACAATTAACTGGTGTTTATGCCTTAGCGGTTTCTCTTTCACAACTTATTTGGCTTCTGCCATCAGCATTACAAGCTGTGTTGTTTACATTTATTTCAACTCATTCAGATCAATATCTAAATCTTCAAAAAACAATACAATCAACCAAACAAATTGCTTTGTATGCGATTTCAGCTGGTATTGGAGGTTATTTACTTTCTAATTATTTAGTTGTGCCATTATTTGGTGAAGCCTTTCAAGCATCTATCCAATGTATTGCCATTTTGCTATTTGGAATAGTTCCTTTTTGCCTATCTATGCCTATAAGCGGTTATTTTGTAGCAACAGGCAAAGTTCGTATTAATTTATATTCAGCTATTATTGGTTTTATTATTTGTTTGGTTGCCGATATACTTTTAATACCTCAATATGGTATTCAAGGTGCCGCTTATGCTTCGGTTATATCGTATTTGTCTACCGTTGTTTTTTTACTCGCCATATTTTATAAAGACAATAAATCCATCATTTCCAAATTTTGAATTTATTCAAGTTAATACTTACTTTCGCATCTTATGAAAAAACATATATTAATCACAGGCGGTGCAGGTTTCATAGGTTCACATGTAGTGCGAAGATTTGTAAAAAATTATCCAAATTATAAGATTATAAATTATGATGATTTGACCTATGCTGGTAATCTTGAAAATATCAAGGATATTGAAAAAGAGCCAAATTACACTTTTGTAAAAGGTAATATTTGTGATGCAAGCAGCGTTGCAAAAACAATGAGTGAATATAAAATAGATACCGTTATTCATCTTGCTGCCGAATCGCATGTTGATCGTTCTATTTCAGATCCCTTGGCTTTTGTAAATACCAATGTAATGGGCACAGCTACTTTACTGAACGCCGCTAAGCAATTTTGGAATGGAGATTTTGAAGGCAAGCTTTTTTATCATGTATCTACGGATGAGGTTTATGGAAGCTTAGGTGAAACTGGTTTTTTTTATGAAAATACACCCTATGATCCAAGAAGTCCGTATTCGGCTAGCAAGGCAGCAAGCGATCATTTAGTGATGGCATTTTATCATACCTATCATATGCCTGTTGTGATCAGCAATTGTTCAAATAATTATGGTCCTAATCATTTTCCCGAAAAATTAATTCCACTTTCAATAAATAATATTCTGAATAAAAAACCATTGCCAATTTATGGTAAGGGTGAGAATGTACGTGATTGGCTTTATGTGATTGATCATGCATCGGCCATAGATGTGATTTTGCATAAAGGAAAAATTGGTGACACTTATAATGTGGGTGGACATAATGAATGGACCAATATTGATTTAATAAAACTACTTTGTAAATTAATGGATGAAAAATTGGGGAATTCATTGGGTACTTCTGAGCAACTTATTTCATTCGTAAAAGATAGAGCAGGTCATGATTTGCGTTATGCTATTGATGCAACAAAATTAAAAGATGAATTG
Source organism: Chitinophagaceae bacterium (assembly GCA_035388625.1). Classification (GTDB taxonomy): domain Bacteria; phylum Bacteroidota; class Bacteroidia; order Chitinophagales; family Chitinophagaceae; genus OLB11. The sequence continues at coordinate 2,509 of DAOOQH010000141.1, forward strand.
GGCTGGATACCTTCAGTTACTTTTGAAGAAGGCCTAAGTAAAACAATAGATTGGTATCTTGAAAATAAAGAGTGGCTCGAACACGTAACTAGTGGCGATTATGTCAAATATTATTCAAATTTATATGAGGCTTAATCTTAAAGAATATGCTCAGTATCAAACTTGTCTATAGCTATTTATACAAAAACTCACTTCTTCTTTTTTTGTATTAAAATTTGATACTACTTTTGTTGCCATGAGTGAAGCACAACCAACGGTTAAATCCACATTTACAGTTACCATCGACAATATAACTATGGAGGTTGCTCCTGGTACTTCAGTATTACAAGCGGCTAGATTAATTGGTGGCGATGTTACCCCTCCTGCTATGTGTTATTATAGTAAGCTTGAGGGAAGCGGTGGTAAGTGTCGAACTTGTTTAGTTGAAATAGCTGCAGGGTCAACAAAAGATCCTCGCCCAATGCCAAAATTACAAGCAAGTTGCCGAACGGGTGTAATGGATGGTATGGTTGTAAAAAATATAACAAGCGATAAAGTAAGAGAGGCTAGGGCAGGTGTAGTTGAAATGCTGCTGTTGAACCATCCTTTAGATTGTCCAATTTGTGATCAAGCCGGTGAATGTCATCTTCAAGATTTAGGTTATGAACATGGAAAGGAAGGCACACGTTACGAGTTTGAGCGTCGCACTTTTGAAAAAGAAGATATTGGTCCGTATATTCAATTACACATGACGCGTTGTATCTTATGCTATCGATGCACTTATGTGGCTGACCAATTAACTGAAAGTCGCTGTCATGGCATTTTAGAAAGGGGCGATCATGCCGAAATATCAACACTGATTTCAAAAGCAATTGATAATGAATTTAGTGGTAATATGATAGATGTTTGTCCGGTTGGCGCCTTAACTGATAAGACATTTCGATTTAAAAATAGAGTTTGGTTTACTAAACCGATGAACGCACATCGCAATTGTCCTACTTGTTGTGGTGAAGTTACACTTTGGTACCGAGGAGATGATGTATTGCGTGTCACAGCTAGAAAAGATGAATGGGGCGAAGTAGCCGATAATACAAAAGACGGAAAGCCCGGTTGGATTTGTAACACCTGCCGTTTTGATAAAAAGGAAACCAAAGATTGGGTAATTGAAGGACCAACTAAAATAAATAGACATAGTGTGATATCGCAAGGTCATAAATCTAATCCAATGGTTAAGCCACACGAAACTATTACTAAAGTGATGGATGGTAGAGAACCTAAATTACTTATGAATATTCACAGTGTAAGTGATGTAAATAAAGATTAATCTCAGCATTTATATCATGTTCGACAAATTACAAAAACGCTGGAAGGTTAATGGCACTCAATTATTCTTAATTCTATGTGTGTTTGCCATAACAGGTACTTTAACGGCTTATATATCTAGGCAGATTACAAGTTGGCTAGAGGTTGAAAAATATTCTTTTTTATTTTGGGTATTGAAAATTTCGGTTCTTTTATTTGGGTACCAAGTCATAATTTTATTGGTTTCAATACCTTTTGGACAGTTTGCATTTTTCTGGAATTATGAAAAGAAAATTTTGAGGAAAATGGGTCTGTTAAAGAAAGAAAATCTCATCGAAAAATAAATTCAGAGAATTGTTTTTGCAATTTGTTTTGCGTTTAATTCAGATGAGAGGATATAGATTTCAATTGCAATATTCAATTTTAATATTCACTTTTTTTCTTATTAATTATTATTATCATGAATTTACTTCAGTCTGAAACTTCACCTTATTTGCTTCAACATGCCAATAACCCAGTACATTGGATGCCCTGGGGTGAACAAGCCTTTAAAAAAGCCTTAGCAGAAAATAAGCCAGTATTGGTTAGTATAGGTTATTCGTCTTGCCATTGGTGTCATGTGATGGAACATGAAAGTTTCGAAAACGAAGAAACCGCCACTTTAATGAATAATTTATTTGTAAATATTAAGGTTGATCGAGAAGAGTATCCAGATATTGATCATATGTATATGGATGCGGTACAAGCTATGACTGGCTCTGGCGGTTGGCCTCTCAATGTATTTCTTACACCCGATAAAAAACCGTTTTATGGAGGCACTTATTTTCCTCCAGTTCGAGCACATGGAAGAGCATCATGGAAAGAAGTTTTAATGAATGTTTCGCAATATTTTACGCAAAACAGAAATGATGTTGATCAACAAGCTTTCAAATTAGTTGAGCATTTAAAGCAAGTATCATCAAGTAATGCGTTCAAGATGGTTGATACAAAAGGTAGTGAAGAATTTCAATATCCAGCCGATATATGCCAAAAAATCAATGAAAAAATATTAGCCAATGCCGATAAAGAGGATGGAGGTTTTGGCAATGCACCCAAATTTCCATCAACCTTTAGTATCAAATTTTTATTAGATCATTATACTTTATTCAATAACCAAGATTCGCTTCAGCAAGCCCTTCTTTCACTCGATAAAATGATGATGGGGGGTATTTACGACCAATTAGGTGGAGGGTTTGCTCGATATAGCACAGATAAATTTTGGATTGCACCTCATTTCGAAAAAATGCTCTATGACAATGCCTTACTGATTGAGGTAAATGCTATTGCTTTTTCCATTACAAAAAATTTAAAATATAAGACTATTGTTGATGAAACCATTGCATGGCTTTTACGTGAAATGACATCTGAAGAATTTGGTTTTTATTCGGCTATTGATGCAGATAGCGAAGGTGTTGAAGGTAAATTTTATACATGGGGTGCTGAAGAATTGAAAACAATTTTGCAAGATGATTATACATGGTTTGCCTCCTATTATCAGATTGAAGATAATGGCAACTGGGAACACACTAATATACTGTATACCACCTACGAAAGCATAGAAAATTTGTCAGCAGAAAATAAAACTAAACTTCAAAGTCTTCATCAAGTTTTGTTTGAACATAGAAAGAAAAGAATTCGCCCAATTACAGACGATAAAATTTTATTAGGTTGGAACGCTTTGATGAATAAAGCATTGACTATTGCTTATACCTATTTACAAAATGAAGAGTATTTAGTTCTTGCTAAAAAAAATATGAACTTTTTAATGAGAGCGTTTGAGAGTGATCACCATCTAATGTATCATACGTATAAAAATGGAACAGCTAAAATACCTGCTTATGCCGATGATTTGGCTTACACAATCGATGCGCTTATTTGCTTGGGCACTGCCACAGCTGACGTATCATTTTTATTGAAGGCAAATGAAATCATGAAGTTTGTTGACAGATATTATGTTGAAGATGGGAATCCGATGTATAGTTTTACGAATACCCAATTTTCACAGGTAGAAATTAATAAGAAGGAAATTTATGATGGCGCCCTTCCTTCAACCAACTCCGTACTTTCTAAAGTATTGAAACAATTGGCTTATATTTTTCAACATGATGAATGGAATCAAAAAAGTAATGATATGCTTTTTGCCATGAATGAATATTTACAAAAACATCCTCTTTCCTTTGCACGCTGGTGTTCAGAACTTCAGAAAAACACAAGTCAATTCAAAGAAGTTTGTATTGTAGGTCTAGATGCTAAAAAAATATTTCAGCAATTCAATACTAAAAAGTACTATGCCAACGTTTTATTTATTACAACACACAAAGAAGAAGATATAGCTAGTTTAAAGGGGAAGTATCAAGTCGGGGAAAACTTGATATATGTATGCAAAGATTTTACTTGCTTAGAACCATTCAGAGACGTAAATAGTGCTTTCGTCGAAATTTAGAACTTCATGTTATGAATTTTGAAATAAAAGCCATTGATTTGAGACTCGGGATATGAGGATTGATTAACATATATTTTTACTTAGGATATATTTTCGTCATTTCCAAATTCTTGAAAAAATAAAATAATTTTGAGCATTTTCATACGAGATATAAAATATCATATATATATTGTGCAGGTATTTGAATTAACATAATTTATTAATACATTTGCTTTCTTGTATAAAATAATAAACGGATTATGATGAATAAACTTTCGTTAAGAATATTAGCATTAGGTGTGATTATTACAGCTTGGGGTTGTGGTAGTGGCGGAGGACCGCAAGGTCAAGTTGTTGGGATGACTTATAGAGTGAATAACCCAAATACGCCTACGCCAGTTGGAATGACTTGGGTACCCTCTGGGGTTATGCACATGGGTGCAAGCGATCAAGACATACGTAACGCCAATGACGTAAAAAATCGAACAGTTCAAATGTTAGGGTTCTTTATGGATGCAACTGAAATTACAAATGCTGAGTATCGACAATTCACTGAATGGGTGAAGGATTCAACTGCCCACACTTTAATTGGTGATTTGAAGGATAATGATGACGGTTCACAAAGTGTTGATTGGAAGAAAAAGATTAAATGGAATTCAGAAGAAACCGAAGATGCAATGGCAGCTTATTATATTCCAGCATCTGAGAGTATCTGGGGTAAAAAAGAGTTTGATCATCAAAAATTAGAATATAACTACGAAACCTTCGATTATGATCAAATGGCTAGAAGTTATGTTCCAGGTCAACCACAAGTAAGAACTTCATTCTTGCAAAAATATCATCCAGCTATTTATCCTGATACAACTGTATGGATGAAAATGTTTGCTTACTCATATAATGAACCAATTACACATCAATATTTTTGGTTCCCTTCGTTTAATCAATATCCCGTTGTTGGCGTTGATTGGTATCAAGCAAATGCCTTCTCTCACTGGAGAACAAAGTATTGGAGAGCGTATAGAGATTCTAAGAAAATGTATTTAGAAGGTGAATTCCGTTTACCAAGTGAAGAACAATGGGAATGGGCAGCAAGAGGAGGACGTACTCAATCACCTTATCCATGGGGAGGTCCTTATGTAGTTAATAAGAAAGGATGTTATTTAGCAAATTTCAAACCTAATCGTGGTAATTATAGTGCAGATGGTGGTTTATACACAGTTCCTGTAACAGCATACCATCCAAATGATTATGGTTTATATAATATGAGTGGTAATGTGGCAGAGTGGACATCATCTCCATACCAAGCTAATACATATGATAATGTAGCGGATATGTCACCAGAAATCAGAATGAGATTAAAAGATTCTGATCCAACATGGTGGAAAAGAAAAGTAATACGTGGAGGTAGCTGGAAGGATGTAGTAACAGCACTTCAAGTAAGTTCAAGAGATTACGAATTTGCAGATACAGCAAAAGCATTTATCGGTTTTAGAAATATCGTTCAATACATAGCCCCTGCACTAACCAATAGAAAACCAAGAAAATAAGACAAAAAATTACATTCATTAAATAAATAATAAACATTAGATATGAGATCAATAGGGTTGTTTTTCGAAACTAAAACTGGAAAATACATTAAGAATTTAATCATTGGATTAGGAGCATCTGTCGTACTTATCGGAGCACTTGCAAAGTTACAACACTGGTCTTGGGCAGGTCCAGCCTTGATTGTGGGAATGAGTGTAGAGGCATTTATTTTTGCGATTTTAGGTTTATTACCTCCTCATAGAGATTATTATTGGGAGAAGTATTATCCAGGTCTTGATGAAAACCCACATGTTGAAGCATATAGAAAAGGAATTAAATTTCAACCAACGCCAGTAGGTGGCATAGGTGGTGGTGGTTCAAATGTATCTGCAACTTCTCAAATTGATAAAATGTTGGAAGAAGCAAATATGAACCCAGCTAATATCAAGAAATTGAGTGAAAGCTTTACAAAATTTGGAGAGTCTGTAAATCAAGTAAAAGATATTACACATGTCACGGCAGCTACAAATGAGTACGCTGCAAAAGCTAAAGAAGCGACCAATGCATTGGGTCAGATGAAAGATACATTCTTAGGTGCATCAGCAACACTAGCATCGTTCAATAATGCGGCTGATGAAACAGCTAAGTTTCACGGACAAGTAACCACGCTAACAAAAAATCTTGGTTCATTAAATCAAATTTATGAAGTGGAATTACAAGATGCCAACAATCACTTAAAAGCAATGAATAAATTTTATAGCAATCTTGTAAATGCTTCTGATGCTATGCAAAACAGTGCTGATGATGCAAATAAGGCAAAGGAGCAAATTGGATTATTAGCCAAAAACCTTGGAACATTAAACCAAGTATATGGCAATATGTTAAGTGCTATGCAAGGACGATAGTTCACATAGTTTGAAGAAATTGAGATTGTAAAATAAATTTTTAAAAGAAAATATTCATAAAGAATGTCTTTACCTAAAGAACCCCGGCAGCTGATGATTAACTTGATGTATTTGGTGCTAACAGCCTTGTTAGCAATGAATGTATCAAGTGAAATTTTGAATGCCTTTAAGATTGTGGATTCTAGTATTAATGAATCAAGTAAAAATATCGCTAAACGAAGCGAAGCAACAATTGTAAATTTTGATATGGCCCTTGAAGATAAAAAAATTCAACAAGATCCTGTTAAGTTAAAGAAAGTGCAGGCTTGTAAAGCACTTGCAGAAGAGGCTCAAAAGCTTCGAACTACTTTAGAAAGTGATATCTTAGTTTATAAGAAAATGATTATTGATAGAGCAGGTGGAATCGATCCGGAAACAAATGATATCCTTCGTCGTGATGATTTAGATGCATCCACAGCAATCATGATTGAGCATGATAAGAAAGGTCCTGAAATGTTAGCTAAACTTCAAAAATTCAAAACTGATATCGCAGCTTTAGTGCCAATAGGTAATGAGAATTTTGAACGTTCAGCAAGAAATGAAGAACTTGAAAAGAAACTTCCACTTAATTTTGATGTTTTACCTAGTGAAGAAA
>DAOOQH010000142.1:0-9314 GCA_035388625.1 Chitinophagaceae bacterium
GATTGCAAGTGTGATGCGAAACCTAGCCATGAAAGCGGCAATGGATGAAAGCGTGAAGCAATTTGAAGTAGATGCAAACTTAGTTGAAGAGGTATTAGGCAAGCCAAGATATACGAATGACTTATTTAATAAAACGAACCCTCCGGGTGTTGCTGTTGGGTTAGCATGGACTTATGTAGGTGGTGAAATATTATTTATTGAAACAAGTTTGAGTAAAGGAAAAGGCGGACTAACACTCACCGGAAATCTTGGTAATATTATGAAGGAAAGTGCAACCACTGCCCTCGCCTATATACAATCGCATTTAACAGAATTGAAATTAGATGCTTCATTTTTTGAGAATCATAATATTCATATTCATGTGCCAGAAGGTGCTGTGCCTAAGGATGGTCCAAGTGCAGGAATTACCATGATGACAGCCATGGTAAGCGCAATTACAAAACGAAAAGTAAAACCAATGTTAGCCATGACAGGCGAAATTACTTTACGTGGACAAGTATTACCAGTTGGAGGGATTAAGGAAAAAATTCTTGCTGCTAAAAGAGCAGGCATGAAAGAAATTATTCTTTGTGCTCAAAATGAAAAGGATGTGATAGAAATTAATCCCGGATATATTAAAGGATTAAAATTTCATTATGTGAATGATATGCAAGAGGTATTAAAATTAGCGTTGGAGAAATAGTTTTTTTTACCCGCTGGCAGGGGGGGTGATAAGAGCAGTTTACTTTGTATTGCGGCAACGATTGTAGCAAAAAGCCCAGACTACACGCTTCGTGTGGGAGGACTTGACGCGAAAAGCGTGATTGCCGCCCAAATATTTGCCTTCAAAATGTTGATGGCATTATTTCATTCCAGGCATTTTCATACCCATACCGCCCATTTTATTCATCATCTTCATCATATCCTTCATTTGTTCAAATTGTTTCATGAAGGCATTTACTTCTGCTAATTCTTTTCCGCTTCCTTTGGCAATTCGCATTCTTCTTTTTTGATCAATGATGTCTGGATCTTTTCTTTCGAGTGGTGTCATAGATCCAATCATGGCTTCAATTCCTTTAAAGGCATCATCACTGATATCAATATCTTTTACAGCCTTACCCAGACCCGGTATCATACCCAACAAATCTTTGAGGTTACCCATTTTTTTAATTTGATTGAGTTGGGTTTTAAAATCATCAAAATCAAATTTATTGGCACGTATTTTCTTTTCTAATTTCTTGTTCTCAACCTCATCAAAATCCATTTGCGCCCGTTCAACTAAGGTGGTAATATCACCCATGCCAAGTATACGTTGTGCCATACGATCAGGATAAAACACATCTAATGTTTCAAGCTTTTCGCCCATACTCACAAACTTGATAGGCTTTTGCACAATATACTTGATGGTTAACGCCGCACCACCTCTTGTATCGCCATCTAATTTCGTTAATACAACCCCAGTAAAATCTAATCGATCATTAAATGCTTTTGCAGTATTAACCGCATCTTGCCCTGTCATTGAATCAACAACGAATAAAATTTCTTTTGGGTTCACTGCTTTTTTAATCTCAGCAACCTCATTCATCATTTGTTCATCAATAGCTAAACGACCTGCAGTATCAATGATCACAACATTATGTCCATTTTGCTTTGCAAATTCAATTGCATTTTGTGCAATATTAACCGCACTTTTATTTTCTAATTCAACATGAACAGGCACACCAATTTGTCCGGCTAGTACACTTAATTGTTCCATCGCTGCAGGACGGTATATATCAGCAGCAACCAATAATGGCTTTTTATTTTTCTTCGTCTTTAAATAATTAGCCAACTTTCCACTAAAGGTTGTTTTACCCGAACCTTGTAAACCAGCAATTAAAATGATGGTTGGATTTTCATTTAATGATAATTCTTCCTCAGTTCCACCCATTAAATCAACTAAAGCATCTTTAACTATTTTCACCATTAATTGCCCTGGTGTAATAGAGGTTAATACTTTTTCGCCAAGTGCTTTCTCCTTTATTTTATCTGTTACTTCTTTTGCAATAGAATAGTTCACATCGGCATCCACCAAGGCTCTTCTAATTTCTTTGACGGTGGTGGCGACATTAATTTCCGATATCTTGCCTTCTCCTTTAAGTTGTTTAAAGGCTCCTTCTAATTTTTCGGTTAAATTATTAAACATATCGATCTATTTATTTTTGAGTTGCAAATGTAAGGCGTATCAAGTAGAAATTTGATAGATCACTCTAAATTTTAAACTTTAATACATCTATGAAACTACAAGTTGAATTTAACTCTAAATGAACGATTCTAAAGCTCAATCAATCAACCTTATTCTCCAGTTTTTTCTAATTCACTATCTGAAAACTTGGTATTGATTTTGTAATCTGTAAAACTGAGTGTAATGGTTCCAGTCTCTACTTCATTCAATTTGGATTTATCTTGGGCTTTTTTATTCAAATCGACAGACATCATCTTCGACATTTTGATCTTTTTGGTCTCTACCTTAATAATAATTTTATCTGGCAAAGTGTATTGTGATGTTGCACTATATACATTTTCAGTTTCGATGGTTCCATTATTTTTTGTCGTGATTTGGGTTTTCAAAACCAGAGGATTTTTAACATCTATCCAAAATTTACCCAAAATGAGTTCGTTTACCGATTTAAGTGGAATGATATTTACAATGGCACAATTTCTTCCGTTCACTAATTCATATCCTGAAATGATGCTTGTATAAGAACTTGTATCTAATAACATCGCGCTCATATTTTGCATTGGATTTTGCTTAGGCAAAAAGAAGATTCCTTTTGTTCGAATCCTAAAACGATCAGGACGTTTAAAAAATACATTTCCGCTCATATTATTCATGCGCACACCAGGTATATTAAATTTCATTTGTACCCTCGCTGTATAATCTTCAACTTGATTAAACTTTTTATTTAAATCGCGAATTAACAATTTGGCATCATCAATTGCAAAGGCATTGATTGAAATAAAACTGAATAATAATAAAACAAAATTTTTCATTAAGTAGTGATGTCTTTTCGTTTGAAATAATAAATAGCGATGCCTAAAAAAATAATAATATGTAAGAATAAAACACCACAAGAAAATAAAATGGTATTCAATGGAATTGGATCTTCAAATAAACTTCGCCACGAAATCATGTGTGTTGTAAATAAAAAAGGCTTAATTAAATCGAATGATTTCATGTCAAACATACCGATAATGGTAAAGATGATAATGGTTGCCATGACAGTGACAATAGGTGTAATTGAATTATCCATGATGGTTGAAAGCATTGTGCCTAATGATGCAACTACGCTTAAAGAAAGAAAAGCAATTAAAAATGCACTACCCCATCTCCAATTAATATCATCGGCACGAATAACAGTAAGCCCTTCACTATTCATTGCCATTAAATCGCCAACACCAAAAATGGCGCGTGAAACAAACAAAGCAAAAATCCCTAATACAAGAAGTAATAGGAAGGTATACATTAACCCAGACAACCATTTGGCTAGAACAATTTTTGTTCGGCTTGCAGGCGTAGTAAGTAAAAATCGAATAGAGCCGGATGCAGTTTCACCGCTGATTAAATCGCCTGTAACAAATGCTACTAGTAAAGGCATTTGAACAATTAATGTTTGGAGAACAATATAGCAGATTAGATTGCCATTTAAAATATTCCCTTGAATGCTAAACACATTATCTAACTGTCCAGTAACTGTTGCTAATATCTCTTTTCCATCTTGATAAAAGGCCCCTTGTAACATCAAACAAATAAATGAGATGACAGCAAAACCAATAAAACTACGAGGTCTTCGAATGGTTTTTATCATTTCATTTTTCAGTATCGCTGCAAATTCCTTCATATTACGATTGGGTGATTTTTAAAAAATAGTCTTCAAGTTGATTACGATAATCAATACGTTGAATACTGATTTTATTTTGTGAAAGAAATTCAACCATTTCTGGAATTTCATCCTTACCCATGTTAAAGACAAATAATTTCTCATCGTGTACTTCCATCACGCTGGCCCATTTACTTTGACTTAAAAGTTGCTGACATTCTTTTGGATGAACCACTTCAAGTTTAACTGTTAAATTTTCATGAGAAAGTAAATCATCAACCTTGCCTTGCACAACCACTTGCCCCTTATTGATGACGACCATATTGGTACAAATTTCTTGTACCTCACTTAATATATGAGAGGAGAACAAAATTGTGATACCGCGTTCTTTATTTAATTTTATTATCAAATGACGAAGGTCAATGATGCCTTGTGGATCTAAACCCGTGTTTGGCTCATCTAATATGATAAGCTTTGGCTCATGTATTAATGCCTGTGCTAAACCAAGACGTTGTTTCATACCATGAGAAAAAGTTTTCACTTTATCATTCTCTCGCCCCGACAAACCAACCAAAGAAAATAAATCATCGAATTGAGATTTTGAATAATTGAGAAGATGCGCTCGAGCAAATAATTTCAAATTGTCTTTTGCGCTCAAATAACCATAAAAATCTGGCTTCTCGATAATACAACCAATTTTTTTCATGATCTCACTTCTATTCTCAGCGAGTGAACTTCCAAACAATTTTATTGAGCCCGAACTTGGCTGAATAAGTGACATAATCATTCGAAGTGTGGTACTCTTACCAGAACCATTTGGACCAAGAAAACCGTAAATATCGCCCGCCTTTACTTCAAAACTTAAATCATCAACAGCGACAAAATCTTTGAACTTTTTTGATACATTTTCTAGTAGAATAGCTGAATCCATAAATGAGAATAAGGGCGAAAGTATAGTGTGTGGCAAAACTACACGAATCATTTTATTGATACTGTATAATCATGTTAAAGAATGAATAAAGCGCAGCATCTTGTAACAAACCTTAAATTTTCGAATGCAAATAAAAGACTATTCATATCAATTATTCAACTTCATCTATCTTATCAAAATATAAATTTCTTTATCATGTCTGATAGATACAATTAAAAAAATATAAAGACAATATTTACGGATGCTCGGAGAAAATAAAATTCGCCACATTATTTTCTAACATAGGATTATCCAAAAGATCAACATTACCATCTCCATTTAAATCAGTTGAGAAGTATCCATTTGTAAAATTCGAAATATCAAATTGCAAAATACCTTCATCTAATAAATCGATATTTTCATCCTTATTTAATTCGCCTGAATATAATGCCCAAATCCCACTACTCACTTCAATTTGATTTGCTCCATAGGATTGGGTATTTGCAGTTGAGAAATTATAGAAGACCGTAGAGGTTGTAAACGCAACAGGATTTGCAGACCAAGTTTCAAGTGCATTTCTATTTTTAACCACTATATAATACAAACCCGCAACAGGAGGAAATACACATGAGATCACCCCATTTCTTTTTAGGATAGTCTTTACTGATTGAACAACTGTATAAGGCGAATTGATTTGACGTAATTCAACGGTTACTGAATCACAAGTATTCACATCAGATGGAATACCTTGATTTGCTAATGTTGGTGCCATTGTCGCAAACCCATCCCAATATCCTTGTATAAAACAAGTTAAATTTAATATGGTACTCACTGGACAAGTATCTACTTTTTTAATTGTGGTGATAATGCCACCTACGTTTCCTGCATACCCTTCTGACACAATATAGTAAATACCGGGTGCTAAACTCATTGAAACTGATGATTTCAATCCACTGCACAATGGACCATTATCATCATTGAAAGCTATTTGTGTCCCTGAACTATTTAGCAAATGTAAATATGTATCAAACCCTGAACCGCAATGACTGATTTGAACCATGCTAGTTGAGGACAATGAAAATTTATACCAAATGTCGGGCGATGCTTGATTGTTTGCTCCTGTATAACTATTGGTAAAGCAGTTTGTCAACGAGTTTGTCAAGGTATTCACGTAAGGCATACTTGCACAAGGCACCTCTCCAATATCAATTGCATTTGCCATTGTTGAACCTAATGTGCCTGCACAACTTGGCAAAGTTGTGAACAAGAATGGACCTGTCCATGCACTCGTTCCTGTGCCAGAAGAAGTACAATTTGATGCAACCCAATACTCATATTGCGTATTTGCACTCAATCCAGTAACTAAAACCGGATTCGTTACATTTAAATTAGTTGGAATTCCAATGGGTGCTCCTCCACCAAGCGAAGTAATATGCACATTCCAAAGTGTTTCGTTACAACCCGCTGTCCATGATAAGTTTGCAGAATTTGATGTGATTGTTCCAACGGTTTGAACTGAAGGTTGCGGACATCCACTATTAGGTAAAATTGTAATGGTGTAGTCTTCTGTTTCACCATAAACACTTTGTAAATTACATGGATCCATTCCAACTCCAGTAACTGCATACATACAACGCACTCTCATTCTATGCAAACCTAATGTGGCATTGCATGAAATAACTACAGGAAAAGATGCTGAAGATCCTAATACGCCAACAGTACCACTACCAGGCACTGTTGCTGTTGTATTACCAATTGCCTCTGTTGGAGAAAAAACACCATCATTATTATAATCAATCCAAGCTCTATACCCTTCACCATATTGACCAGTCCAAACTGTCATCGAATACGTATTACCAGCGTGCAATGATGTAGTATGTAATGGATCAGCGCTTGAACTATAATCGCTATAACCAGAAATTCCGCCTGGACATCCTGTACCAGAATTATTATCAAGTGTATTGAGTTGAACACGTGCGATAATATCACCATCCAAACAACCGTTATTTGCAGCAGTACCATAAACTGGTATGCAATAGCATATGGCAGTTCCAACGCTCATCGTAATCGAATTTGAGATAGCAAGTGGAGAGGCGAGACATGCAAGATTTGAGATGAGCTCGCAACTTACAATTTGACCATTGGTTAAGTTAGATGTGCTGAACGAATTCGAATTTGATCCAGCATTCACTCCATTAATCTTCCACTGATAAATGGGCGACGAACCAGCATTCGTTGAACTAGCTGTAAAACTTATATTTACACCAGGACATGATGGATTAGAACCAGAGGATATAGCAATTGAAATGGTTGGTAAACTATTAATTGGAACTACTGAAACAACCACTGGTTGTGAACTTGAGACGCTTGCACCGCAATCTGTTGAAACCGTATAGGTTCCAGATGCATTGACAGTAATTGATTGAGTGGTATCTCCAGTTGACCAAAGATAATTAGAGGCTGTATTGGCAGTTAGCACTAAACTATCGCCTTGACAAATTGTGACTGGTCCAGCAGGTGAAATGACCGGCGAAGTACTTTGTTGTGTTAGCGTAATAGGCACTGCAACCCAATTATTTGTTTCGTCACTTTCGAGAAAGTAATTGTAAGGATCTGTAATTGAAACAATATAATAATTACCATTGCAAACATTGGCTAATGGAATTGGATCATTTAAACCAATACTATAAACATCATAATTTCCTACATAAATTCCTTGAACAAATCCGCAACCTGTATGAAATCCTAATCCTTGATTCGGCACGGTTGTAATCGTATTCCCATTCATATCTTTACATTCGCCTATATTTCCATTGCAGGTGCCAAGATTGATTAAGCAGAAACTTTGTTTGGCGCCAGTACTTACAATTGGCCAAGTAGTAGCATCTGGGTTTGATGTTGCAGTGCGTAATGTATAACTCACAAAATTATCGACATGAATATGACCATGTGCTGGATGATAGGTCATTGTACCTGCATTTCGATCATAAAATGAAAGTGTATCATTCCCTGGAATTTTTTGATAAATACGTTGTTTTAATACATGTTGAATGGGTTCGCCACTCGGACATATAGTGCCGCATGGAACATGAGTGGTGCCGCAAAAGCATGAATCAGTTCCATAAATTTCCATTGGTCCATAACCTATATTCGGCGTTGCATTTGAAATATATAAGGCCCCTGGTGTTTCATTATGATTTAATTGAATTTCTTTAGCTGATGAAATCATATCAGGTAATAAATCGCAACCAAAAGCGCCACTCGGACAAACACATGTTGAGCAAATATACGTTCCTGTAGGAATTACACTTGTATTGGTTGAATTATATTGAGGTGGATTATTTGTAAATTCGATACTTGCATTATGAACCGAGCCAGTGTCACTGCCGGCGACATCTTCAACAATTAAATACCAAGTACCATTAGGGTTTTGTCCATTGTTGAGTAAGCTAGTTTGTTCAAATGGCAGAAACAATCCATTATAGGGAGCAACCGTGCTATTGAAAGGTGTACCATCAACACCTACGCAAGTACCTGTAAAGTTATCACCGCTTCCACCAATTCCTTGAATAAGAGTTAATGAATCGCCCGCCGGACTAACAATTCTAATCACTAAATCGTTATCAAAACTATGAGTAATAGTCATACAAATATGCGCTACACCAAACATGGTATCGATTGTATTGGGCAGGCTATTTACAATAATTGGAATTGAATCGCGTTGAAAATCTAAAATTGGCTCATTTCCTGCCCATGAAAAAGTTTGGGATTTTGCAAAAAAGGAAAGACAAATAAGAAGGCTAAGGATAAAGATTTTCTTCATGCGATTTTGTATTAATAATCTAAGATAATGCTTTGAAAATAGTTTTTATATTATTTTTTGATTTACTAAAATTTTAGTGCGTTTCGATGTCTATCGGAATTGGGCGGCACACACGCTTTTCGCTTCAAGTCCGCCCATGCCAAAGCGCATGGTACGGGCTTTTCGCTACAATCGTTGCCGCAATAAACCTGCTAATAGTGATTATTTTTCTTATGACATTTTTAGTTTACCATCATTTTTTGTATTTGCACAATTCTAAGCAATAAACATTCTAATTATGAGGAAAACTAAAACGTGGATCAAACAAAAACTCCTTGTCTGAAAGGGTATATAAGAAAGCGACCAAATCTATCTTCTCATTGGGAGTTAATACAATGGGTTTTGACAATTTCGAAGAAAGCGTTTTAGTTGGTTGAATACCATCGGTATAGTGGTTAATAACATCTATTAATTTAGCAAACCGCCCATCGTGCATATAGGGTTGCGTAAACTGTATATTTCTGAGGGTTGGCACTTTAAACTTGAGTGAATCACTTGAACGCTGTGTAATTTTCATTCTGCCTATATCCTTCAACATATAATCTTGTTTCAAACCATTGTTTTCAAAACTACTATTGGTAAACAATGGTTCAGTATGACAAGTAGCGCAATTAGAACGAAATATTTTTAATCCATTTATTTCCTGTGTCGTAAACTCAATTTGTTTTTTTGTGTAGCGATCATATTTTGAATCAAACGAATT
>DAOOQH010000143.1:0-9270 GCA_035388625.1 Chitinophagaceae bacterium
TTTACAACAGAAATTGAAATCTGGTACTCAATTTAATTTTGATATTTCATCACAACCAAACGGAATATATTTTTTAGATATTAACTCCACAAACAATGGCTTGAAATATAAGCCAATTAAAGTGTATAAAAATTAATCAAGATATTATTGAATGAACGATTCTATCAATGTTTAAAAGATAATATCCCTTCCTTCGTTTTTCGTGTTTGTTGCATGATACCAATATGTGCCATCAAATTCCTAGTGTTTCCTCTTTGGAAAAAAGTCAGTAAATAGCGACCAGATTTCGGACAAATAAATGAGAATTCTGTCCAAAATTCTTCAGTATTTTGTGGTTTGAATTTATCTGTTACAATTTCACCATAACCCTCTAACCCAAGTTTAAACTCCATCTTTTTTGAGTCAGGATCACCAACAGCAATAAAATGATAGAGCCCACCTTCTATTAATTCTACAAAAATTGGAAATTCAGTATTTCTACTCATTGATAAATCTCCTCCTTTATAAGTGGTAAAACCAAGTAATTTATTGTTTGAATACAATTCGTTTACTTTAGATTTAAATACAATTTTCTTACTTGGTGAATCATTTTTATTTTCACCAAAAAGAGTCAATGTGGATACAAAAAGGAGACAACCTAAAAAAAACATTTTTGTTTTCATGTATATAGTGTTTTAATTTAAATGAGCTAAGTATTAAACAAGGTTAATATAATTGTTTGGCAAATGCAAGCTCTCGCACGCTGAAAATGGATATATTCAGCTTCAAAAAAGTCAATAAAATCAATACTTTTTGTAAGTAATTGAATGTCACTTAGTTAGTAATTGAGCGGATTTTTCTCATTCATAATTTAATCTAAAATTAATCTTGTTATTAAAAAGGAATAAAAGCTTTAAATGGATGAAATTTGATTAATTGTATTTCTTTTATTTTAAATGAGATCTGGTTTGTAATTTATCAAAGCAGAAAGTTGTATAGTATATTGGAGGTATTGAACCATACATATTATGAATCAATGGCTTGATGATTTATTTCATAGAAAAGAATTCTAATCTTCTTATTGAAGTATTATATTTGCGTCCTTATGATAAATATTACATTACCCGATGGAAATGTTCGACAATACGAACCGGGTACAACATCAATAGAGATTGCCAAATCAATTAGTGAAGGATTGGCCAAAAAAGTATTAGCTGCCGAAGTAAATGGCGAAGTTTGGGATTCAACACGCCCTATCACAACCGATTGTTCATTCAAACTATTAACCTGGGATGACGAGAAAGGTAAAAATACATTTTGGCATAGCAGTGCCCATATTATGGCAGAAGCAATTGAGGCAATTTATCCAGGCGTGAAATTTTGGGTAGGTCCAGCACTTGATCAAGGTTTTTATTATGATATGGACTTAGGAGATCATCATATAACTGATGAAGATCTCGGTAAGATAGAAGCCAAGATGAATGAATTGGTGAAACAAAATAATGTGTTTGAACGAACCGAAATTTCAAAAAAAGATGCAGTTAGTTATTTCTTCGACAAGAATGATGAATACAAACTTGATTTATTACATAATCTAGAAGATGGTAATATCACATTTTACAAACAAGGCAATTTTACCGATTTATGTCGTGGTCCACATATTCCTTCTACTGGTTTTGTAAAAGCAATTAAACTGACCAATATTGCAGGCGCTTATTGGAAGGGAGATGAAAAAAATAAACAACTCACTCGCTTATACGGAATTACATTTCCGAATTCAAAAATGTTAGATGAATATCTCGACATGATTGAAGAAGCTAAAAAACGTGATCATCGAAAAATTGGTCGCGAAATGGGAATCTTCTGTTTTGATGATGATGTTGGTCAAGGCTTGCCACTTTGGATGCCTAACGGTACCATTATCATTGAAGAATTAGAAAAATTAGCCAAAGAAACAGAAGAGGCTGCAGGTTATAAACGTGTGGTTACACCACATATTGCTAAAGAGAGCATGTATCTTACAAGCGGTCATCTACCTTACTATGCCGAAAGTATGTTTCCTCCCATGGAACTTGATGGCACCAAATATTATTTAAAGGCAATGAATTGTCCGCATCATCATAAAATTTTTGATGCTGAACAACGCAGTTATAAAGATCTTCCATTACGTCTTGCTGAATATGGTACTTGTTATCGTTATGAACAAAGTGGCGAATTGATGGGACTTATGCGTGTTAGATGTTTGCACATGAATGATGCGCATATTTATTGTACACACACGCAATTTGCTGATGAATTTAGAGCAGTGAATGATATGTATGTGAAGTACTTTAAAATTTTCGGAATAGATAAATACGTAATGCGACTTTCATTACATGATCCTGCTAAACTCGGACAAAAGTATATTGATGAACCTGAATTATGGGCCGAAACAGAAGCCATGGTACGTAAGGTGCTTATTGAAAGTAATATTCCTTTTATTGAAGTTCAAGATGAAGCTGCTTTTTATGGTCCGAAAATTGACGTTCAAATTTGGAGCGTAATTGGTCGTGAGTTTACATTGGCTACCAATCAAGTTGACTTTGCGCAAGGAAAACGTTTTAAACTAAGCTATAATAGCTCTGAAAACAAACCCGAAATTCCTCTCATTATACATCGTGCACCATTAGGAACTCATGAGCGTTTTATTGGATTTTTAATAGAACATTATGCAGGAAAATTCCCATTATGGATAGCGCCATTACAGGTTAAACTTCTTCCGATAAGTGATAAGTTTATGGATTATTGTAACGATGTTATGAAGCAATTAAGAGCCTCAGGTATTCGTGCTGAGATTGATGATCGAAGTGAAAAAATCGGTAAAAAAATTAGAGATACAGAATTAGCACGTACACCTTATATGTTAGTTATTGGTGAGAAAGAAATGAATGAAAATGCAGTTTCTTTGCGAATACAAGGTAAAGGTGACCAAGGAAGTATTCCTGTTGTCGAATTGATTGAACGAATGAAGAAAGATATTTCTGAGAGAGTTTAATCAATTTAGCCCTACACATATTTTTATTTTGAAACTCATTGATGCAGTAATTTGAAAACATCTATCTTATATTTTTTTCTACTTGCTGCATTAGTTTGCATGTTTGCTTTTACTTCAAAAGAGTCTGACAATTTTATATTATGGAACCCAGCGATTAAACTCACTTGGGAAGATTTTCAAGGCAGAGCAGATAGCGCTATTCTTAAAAAAAATAATACACTGGAAGATCAACTAATCATTGAAGGCAATAAATCAACTTTTATACATACAGAAACTGAAGCTTATTGTGCGCATAAAGTAAGCTTTAGTGCAAGTTATAAAGGTGATACGATTGTGTTTGAAGTTAAAAATTATTTTGATAAACGTAAATCCTGGAAGAAAACGAATTCGGAATATATCCTTAATCACGAACAGCGACATTTTGATATTGCTGAAGTATGCGCTCGAAAATTTAGAAAATTATTAAAAGATAGTGTCAATTCTTTCGACCAAGCGAGTCAGAAAGCAATGTTCAATCGCTTTTCTTTAGAAGATAAATATGAGCAAGAACTTTATGATAGTATCACATCCCATAGTATGAATATTGAAGCGCAAACAAACTATAATATAAAAATTGATAGCTTGCTAAATGCTTATAAGGAGAATGCAGAAATAATAGTGAAAAAATATGCTCCTCAACCTAAGCGTATTATTAAACGTAAATAAAGTTGAGGGTGATTGTCATTCAACTTAAATTTTACATTTGGATCTCAAATGATTAGTGTAAATAATAGTACCTTAAGTTCTGATACCCATGCTTTGGAAACAATTTCAGTCGAATACATTTTAGTTTGTTCTTACATTTACCCAATTTTTAATTTAATCAATTCATTATCTATACTAAGATAGACGATAATATATTTGTTTTAATAATCATGTGAATATTATCTGATTAAAAATTGATCGATTAATTTCATCTCATTTATTAAAATTGTAATATTACAATTCTAAAAAAAAATGAATGAAAAAAAATGTACTCTTATTATTAATGGTCTCAATCCTCTGCGTTCAGCAAGTATTCGCAGGTGGATTTAAAATAGCGCTTCAAGGCCAGAAGCAAATTGGTATGGCAAGTACCGGTGTTGGTTTTGCACAAGATGCATCAACCATATATTTCAATCCAGCTGGAATGAGTTTTATTACAAATCAAGTGAATGGTGGTATGACTGGTCTTTTCCCAAGCGTTAGCTTTTTAGAGAAAGGGACCAACAATATTTATAATACAGTGAATCAAATGTTCACACCATTTTCGTTGTACGCTTCTTGTAATTTGTCAAAATCAGTTAAACTAGGTCTTGGTGTTTATACACCTTTTGGCAGTGGCGTTAAATACCCAACAGATTGGAGTGGTCGATATGTATTAGATGAAATTAGTTTGCAAACTGTTTTTATTCAACCAACTTTATCATTCAAAGTATCTAACAATTTTTCACTAGGTGGAGGATTTATTTATGCGAATGGAAATGTTGACTTGAAAAGAGATTTGCCAATTACAAGCGGACAAAATAATACGGTAGCAAAAGCTGAATTAAATGGTGATGCACAAGGTATCGGCTTCAATGTTGGTGCTTATTTAAAAGCTTCAGATCGTTTTTCATTAGGAGCTACTTATCATTCTAATGTAAATATGAAAGTGGATGATGGGGTTGCAAGTTTTTCTAATATTCCAGTCGGTCTATCTTCAACTTTTCCAACCTCAAATAAATTTAAGACTGAATTAGCATTACCTTCTGAATTGGCTGTAGGACTGTCATACAAAATCACAAATGAGTTAACTATTGCAATTGATTTCAATCATACGTTTTGGAAATCATTTGATTCATTAGGATTTGATTACGCAGTGAATACAAGCGCAGTAACTGATGCCAAATCGCCTCGTCTCTACGAAAATGCTTCTTGTATACGATTTGGTGCGCAATTGGCAGCAAGCAAAAATGTTGATTTAAGAGCGGGTGTTTTCTTTGATCAAACTCCAGTACAAGATGGATATGTTGCACCTGAATTACCTGATAATAATAAAGTTGGATTATCGGTTGGAGGTAGCTTTAAATTTACTGAGCGTTTGCATCTTGATCTTTCGTTACTGTATGAAAATGTAGCGGCGCGCGAACAAAAAAATAAAGAGTCAGGGCTCGAAGGAACTTTCCAAACTGAAGTAATTGCCCCAGGAATTGGCATTACTTATTTATTTCAAAAATCTACAACTAAAAGAAAGAACTACTAATGAATAAAATAAAAAATATACTTCTTGTATCAGGTGCAATCTGCACGATGTTTTCATGTAAAACCAATTTAGAACAAAATACAGTTTTAAAAGGCTCCGCAAATTTTACACGCTATGTTGCAATTGGAAATTCACTCACTGCTGGTTATGCAGATGGTGCACTATCAAAAGATGGACAAAGCAATTCTTATCCTGTTATGCTAGCTGAACAATTTAAATTAGCTGGTGGTGGTAACTTCAATGTGCCCTATATGAATGCAGGCGGGGGGAGTGATGTAAATGGTAATCCTCGTCGTGTATTGGCTTATGTTCTACCATGCAATTCAATCAATCCAACTTTAGCGCCAATACTTGATCCGAAAGGAAGTACACCTTTTAATAATGTAGCAGCAAACGGACCATACAATTTAGTTGGAGTTCCGGGTGCTCGTGCAATTGATGCGAACTTTGGTTTATACAGTGCATTAAATCCATTTCTTCAACGATATTGTGCAAGTCCAGGCACTAGTACAATCTTATCTGAAGCACTTCGAAATAATCCAACATTTTTTACTCTATGGTTAGGAAGTAATGATGTTTTATTATATGCTTTGGGAGGGGCAGTGCCTCCAGTTAGTGCATTCAGTCCGTCAATATCAGATCCTAGTTCTGTAAACGCAGCATTAACTCAAATTGTTGACACCTTAGTAAAAGGTGGCGCGAAAGGCGCAATTGCCAATGTGCCAGATATTACTTCCATTCCTTATTTTACAACTATACCTTGGAATGGCGCTGTACTTACTCAAGGTAAAGCAGATACATTAAATTCTATTTATGCTGCTAACGGACTAGGTTCAATCAAATGGAATGCAGGTGCCAATGGCTTTATGATAGTTGATAGTTCTGTTGGTGCTGCATCGGGCTTTATGCGTCATGCAACGGCTGCAGATTATATTTTAATTACAACACCCGGCGATTCATTGAGTTGTGGTTTATGGGGAACAAATCCAACTAAGCCTCTAAAAGATCAATATGTTCTTGATAATAGTGAAGTTTTAGACATTGCAGCAGCTACAACACAGTATAATATTTCAATTCAAAATTTAGCTACAAAATACAATTTAGCATTTGTAGATATAAGATCATTTTTGAAAACAGTTAAATCTGGTCTTGTTTACAACGGTGTTTCATTTAATACAGCTTTTGTTAGTGGAGGCTCTTTCAGTTTGGATGGAGTTCATCCCACACCTAGAGGTTATGCCTTAATTGCTAATGAATTTATTAAATCTATTAATACAACTTACAAATCGACATTGCCATTAGTGAATCCAATTCAATTTAATGGTGTTATCTTCCCATAGAAATTGCCGATCAAAAAGAAATCAGAAAAACTGCTGGGTAACTAGCAGTTTTTTTTGTCACTAAATTTCTATTCATCATCTCATTTATATACTTGCCTATATTGCTAAACTTATTTTTGTTATCAAGCCATGATTCAAAAAAAAAATATCTTAATTCATCTACTTATTTGTATTGGATTTTTACTAATACCCTTTGTGTTTTTTGCAGGTGAATTCTTATCTACTCACGGCAAGATTAGGCACTATCCATACGATGCATATACAGTGATTGCTTATTTCTTTTTGTTAGCTGTATTTTATTTTAATTACTATTTTTTAATTCCCAATTATTATTTAAAAAGAAGATATGCAGTCTATACAAGTTTGCTTTTTGCTCTTTTTATATTCCTTATTGGATCGCATTATATAATTAAAACTTTGCCTCATCAAAAACATATTGAAGAGCATAGAAAGCATGAAAGGCATATGCATCAAAACAGAATGCTGAAAGAGGGCTGGCCTACACTAGATAGATTGCATAGCGACATGCATGGTGAAAGACCACCGCGATTTTATAAGCCACCACCTCCAATTTTTCAATTAACCCAACTTGTATTTTTATTTATTCTTGGTATATTAATCGGTTTGTATTTGCGCATTAAGAAAAATATGGATCAAATTATTATCGAAAAAAATAATGCCGAAAGGTCATACTTAAAATCGCAAATTAACCCACATTTTTTGTTCAATACATTTAATAGTATCTATTCATTAGCTATAAAAGAAAATGCAGATCTAACTGCAAATGGCATGCTGATGCTTTCAGGTATGATGAGATATGTTGTTACAGAATCGTCAGAAGATTTTGTACCACTTGAAAAAGAAATAAACTATATCAATGATTTTATTGAATTACAGAAGTTAAGATTAGACAAAGGAATTAAGTTAAACTATAAAGTTGAAGGTAGTACAGATGATAAACGTATTGCTCCACTTATGTTAATTCCTTTTATCGAAAATGCTTTTAAGCATGGCGTTAACCCAGATGAAGATTCCGCAATAGATATTTTAATTTCTATTTTAGATGATGAATTGATTTTGAAGGTAGTGAATAATAAAGTTTTAATGAATCATGATATGGATGAAAAATTAGGTTTTGGGATTGAGAATACAAAAAATAGATTAAATTTAATCTATCCAAATAAGCATTCTTTGATGATTGAAGAAACAAATTCAACCTACCAAGTGTTTTTAAAAATTAGTTTGATATGATGACTGCAATTGCAATTGATGATGAGCCATTAGCGCTCGAATTAATTGATTCGTTTTGTAACCGAATAGAAGATTTAAAACTATTGCGCACATTTACCAAAATTAATGAAGCCCAAAAATATCTGAAAAAATACCCAGTTGATTTGCTTTTATTAGATATTAATATGCCTCAAGTTTCAGGTATTGAGTTTTATAAAAAAGTTGAACAAAATACAATGGTGATTTTTACAACTGCCTATAGCGAGCATGCAATTGAAGGATTTAATTTAAATGCAATCGATTATATACTCAAACCATATTCATTTAATCGTTTTGAGCTAGCCATTAAAAAAGCCATGGATTATTATGAATATATTCATCAAAAGAGTGAAACTATAATCAAGTATATTTATGTGAAAGCTGATTATAGTCTAATTAAAATTATGCTTTCAGAGATTCAATATATCGAAGCATTTGCTGATTATTTAAAAATCTATCTACCAAATAAAAAGTCAATCACGGCTCGACTTACAATGAAAGCGATGATGGAGAAATTGCCCTCTCCTAAATTTATTAGAGTTCATCGATCTTTTATTTTGCCAATTGATAGAATTATTTCAATTCGAAATAAAATGATAAGTATTGAAGGCCGCGATATTCCTATTGGTACAAGTTATGAAGATGATTTAAATCAAATTATAAAAGGCAGCTAATGTCAATGATGTTGTGGTCAAGCTTCGAATGAATAGGACTTAAATTAATGGTTCCTTCAATATCATCGACATATGCGGTATCTCATCTTCTAAATATAAATGTCCAGTGGATTCAAATCCAAAATCAGCATAAAATTTTTCTAGATAAGATTGAGCACCTATTTTAATTTTGCAATTAAATAGTTCTTTGCAAATTGATATCGATCTCTTAATAAGTTCTTTGCCAATTTCTTGTCCTCGTGCACTGGCTTTTGTGAGTACTCTTCCTATCGAACAATATTCTTCATAGGATACACCTTTCGGTATTAATCTACTATAAGCTACCAATTCATCATGTTGATATCCCATTAAATGGTAAGAAACAAAATCTTTTTCATCACAATCCATATAAGCACATTTTTGTTCGATGATAAACACTTCCATTCTGATTTTTAAAATTGCATAAAGTTCAGCTGTTGTAAGCTCATTAAAATGTTTGCAAATAAATTGAGTCTGCATATTAGTAGATAAATAATTGTGAGTTTGAATGGTTGCCAAGGATATCAGACATTTTTTGTACAGCGAGCATGCCTTTTTCTCCTATTTCAATTGAATATTGATTCACATACAATTCAATATGATTTCTCATCACATCTGCATCCATTTCTTGTGCATGAGAAGTGACAAAATCACTTAGTATTGGATATTGTGCGCGACTAAATAGGATGCTTT
>DAOOQH010000144.1:0-9259 GCA_035388625.1 Chitinophagaceae bacterium
TTCAAGAAATGATATTGTAATTCGAGGCAATACACCTAACGGCGTGCTTTGGCGTGTTGAAGGATTTGATGTAAATAATCCCAATCATTTTGCTTCATTTGGTACCACTGGCGGTCCGGTAAATATTATCAACAATAAATTACTTGGCAATTCTGATTTTATGACGGGCGCTTTCCCTGCCGATTATGGCAATTGTATATCAGGTGTTTTTGACTTAAAATTGCGCAATGGCAATAAAGAAAAACATGAGCTTACAGCCCAACTAGGTATACTTGGTATTGAAGCAACTGCTGAAGGTCCACTCAATAAAAAAAGTGGTTCATCTTATACATTTAGCTACCGTTATGCAACACTCTCCATCATGAATAAATTAGGTATCAATTTTGGATCAAGTGGCAATCCTTCTTATCAAGATTTGAATTTCAAATTAAATTTTCCTCTGAAAAAAATTGGACAATTATCATTTTTCGGACTAGGTGGCAAAAGTGATATTGCTATTTTAGATAATGGTGAAGATAGCGCCAAATGGACGTTTGGAAGAGCCGGTAGAGATATTCATTTTGGTTCACGTTTTGGTTTGGTAGGCGTTTCGTTTCAACAAAATATTAAAACATCTTTTTACCACAAGATATCGATTGGTTCTAATTTAAATAATTCATATAGTCGATATGATACCATTGGATTAGATAAAATAACAAGAGCACCTACCTATCGAAACAAATTTACTGTCAATAAATATATATTGAATTATCAAGCCACCAAACGATTGAGTAGCAAAAGCAATTTAAAAGGAGGTATTATTTTAACCGAAATGATGATGAATTTAGTGGATAGCAATTTCTATCCTGATCAAAACATTTGGTATAATGAAGCTGAGTTCAGAGATGATGCACAATTATTGCAAGCATATTGTGCATGGAATTATTCGCCATCGAATGCGCTTAAGGTCAATTTAGGTTTACATTATACCCAGTTTTTATTGAACAACTCGAAAGCTTTAGAGCCTCGTTTTGGGATCAGTTATTCAGTGAACCAGAAATTACAAATCAATGCGGGTTATGGCTTGCATAGCAATTTGCAACCTTTGTATATTTATTTTTTACAAACTAAAGATTCGACAGGCAAGAGTTATAAACCCAATATCAATACAGGATTTAATAGATCGCATCATTTTGTAGTAGGTGCCGATTATAAATTGAATCGTTCTGTTCATACCAAAGTTGAAATCTATTATCAGAGACTATTCAATTTACCGCAAGAGATCAAGGGATCTGCTTATACCCCATTAAATCAAGGTGCTTCTTTTAATTTTATTTTTCCCGGACCACTTGAAAATAAAGGCAAAGGTTATAATGCTGGTATTGATTTAACAATTGAAAAATATTTTAGTAAGAACTTCTATTTTCTAACAACAGGATCCATTTATACCAGTCAATATCAAGCAAGTGATCGTGTTTGGCGAAATACAGAATTTAATGGTCGATATAATTTCAATTTCTTATCGGGAAAAGAATTTATTGTTGGTAAGGCTCGAACCGCCAAAATAATTGCTGGTTTCAAGTTTAATATTGCTGGTGGTAAATGGTATACACCGATTGATTCGGCAAAAAGTGCTATTAAACGACAATACGAAGGTTTAGATGCTGCAACCAATACGCTTCAATTTTCAACTTATCACAGACTTGATTTAAGATTTGGATTCAAGAAAAATTTAAAACGATATAATCATCATTTTTATATTGATATCATCAATGCCTATAATCAAAAAAATGTATTAGGATTAAGTTATATCCCGAAGACAGGCGAAATCGTAAAGGAAACAAATTTAGGATTTTTACCTTTATTTAATTGGTTGGTAGAGTTTTAAGATAAGCCATAATTTACAAACGAATGGGCCTTAATTAGATGTCACGGCAATTTAAATACAACGAATTCACCTAAATATTTTGAACTCAATCTAAAATATTGAAGAATAATTTATATAATAGCTTTTAATTATTTGAATTTGTCTTTTTGTGGCCTATTTTTGTCTGATCTTACAAAAAAATAAATATGTTATTAGAAATTCAAAATACTTCATTTAATTACTTACCAATTGTTATTCAAGTGATTATTGCAATCGGTTTTGTGGTAATTATGATGGGATCTACGCATTTTTTAGGTCCAAAACGAAAAACGAAAGATAAACTCGAAAATTTTGAATGTGGTATTGAGCAAGAAGGGAATGCGCGTCAGCCATTAGCTGTAAAATACTTTTTAGTTGCTATCCTCTTTGTTTTATTCGATGTTGAAGTGATATTTTTCTATCCTTATGCCATTAATTTCAGGAGTTTGGGTTGGGATGGTTTTATGGCAGTTGTGATGTTTGTCGCTTTTTTTATACTTGGATTTACATATATCATCAAAAAAGGCGCCTTACAATGGGAAGATTAATACAAGCTAATTCATTAGATTTAAAATCATCTCTTCAAAATAAATTAATATTTAAAATTATCAATGAGACCAGTAACACATAATACCAAAGTAAAAATTGTTGAAGCCCCTCAAGGCTATGTTGGTGAAGGCTTTTTTACAATGAAAATGAGTGAGGCAATTGGTCTTGCTCGTAGTAATTCGATTTGGCCCCTACCCTTTGCAACCTCTTGTTGTGGAATTGAATTTATGGCTACCATGGCAGCTCATTACGACTTAGCGCGTTTTGGTTCAGAGCGACTAAGTTTCTCACCTCGTCAATGCGATTTAATTATGGTAATGGGTACCATCGCAAAAAAAATGGCACCTATATTACGTCAGGTTTACCTACAAATGGCTGAACCTCGTTGGGTAATGGCTGTAGGCGCTTGTGCTAGTAGTGGAGGAATATTTGATACCTATTCTGTTTTACAAGGTATTGACCAAGTGATACCAGTAGATGTATATGTTCCAGGTTGTCCGCCGCGCCCAGAAGCGATCATAGATGGGTTTATGCGCATTCAAGATTTAGTTAAAAGTGAAGACATCCGACGCCGTGAAGATGATCAATATAAAAACTTACTCAACAGTTACGGCATTCAATAGTTAGATCGGATATTCAAATTGGTAAAAATTATGTTGACAAACGAAATAATAAAGCAAAGACTGAAAGATAAATTTGGTGAATTGGTTTACAATATGGAAGAGCCTTACGGCATGCTTACATTTGATACCGATCGAGACAATAACCTAAAAGTGATGAACTTTTTAAAAGAAGATGAAGAATTAGGTTTTACTTATCTAAACGATTTAACTGCTGTGCATTATCCAAATAATATTGGGAAGGAATTGGCTGTGGTGTATATGTTGCAAAATATAAGAGCTGGTATTCGAATTCGATTTAAAGTTTATACCGATATTTCAAAACCTGATGTGTTTACAGCTACAGGTATTTTTGAAACATCCAATTGGTTGGAGCGAGAGGCATACGATTTTTTCGGTGTTAATTTTGTTGGACATCCAAATCTGATTCGTATTATGAATGTTGATGAAATGGATTACCATCCTTTACGAAAAGAATATCCTTTAGAAGATCAAACAAGAATTGATAAGGACGACGATATGTTTGGAAGATAAAAAAATTAGATTGATTATAACCTCTCTTATAATCAATATCAAAAACGAAATAGACAAATTGTATATTTCAAAACAAAGCATGATATAAAATGAGTCAAAAACAAAATATTCAATTACCAGAAGGATCCTTAGGAAAGCAAACGACAACGCTCAACTTAGGACCAACACATCCTGCCACACATGGTGTATTTCAAAATATTCTTGAGATGGATGGTGAGCGAATTATAGATGCAGTGCCTACCATAGGATTTATTCATAGAGCCTTTGAAAAAATTGCAGAGCATCGACCTTATTATCAAATTACACCGCTAACAGATCGTTTGAATTATTGCTCATCCCCAATCAATAATATGGGCTGGCATATGACCATGGAAAAATTGATCAAAGCTGAACTTCCTAAACGTGTTGAATATTTACGTGTGATTATCATGGAACTTGCTCGTATTGCTGATCATCTAGTTTGCAATTCGGTTATTGGAGTTGATACTGGTGCCTTTACAGGTTTTATTTATGTATTTGAATTTCGTGAAAAAATTTACGAAATTTTTGAAGAAGTTTGTGGGTCAAGACTTACAACAAATATTGGTAGAATTGGTGGATTTGAGAGAAATTTTACTGACATCGCGTTTCAAAAAATCAAACATTTTCTTGATACATTTCCAAAAGCGATGAAAGAGTTTGAAACCTTATTCAATCGTAATCGAATTTTCATGGAACGAACTATGGGTGTTGGAGGAATTGAAGCTGAACGTGCTTTAAATTATGGATTTACAGGTCCAAATTTGCGTGCTACTGGTATTGATTATGATATTAGAACGGCCCACCCATATAGTGGTTATCAAGATTTTGATTTTACTGTTCCAGTTGGCACTACAGGTGATGTGTACGATCGTTTTTTAGTTAGAAATGAAGAGATATGGCAAAGTGTAAGAATAATTGAACAAGCACTTGAAAAAATAAAACCACTTGATCCGAGTATTTATCATGCTGATTTGCCTGATTTTTATTTGCCAGAAAAAGAAGATGTCTATACAAAAATGGAAGCCCTCATATATCATTTCAAAATTGTAATGGGCGAAACCAATGTTCCCGCAGGTGAAGTTTATCATTCAGTTGAAGGTGGCAATGGCGAATTAGGTTTTTACTTAATTAGTGATGGAGGCCGATCACCTTATCGTTTACATTTCCGACGACCATGCTTTATCTATTACCAAGCCTATCCTGAAATCATCAGAGGTAGTATGTTGAGTGATGCGGTTGTTACCATGAGTAGCCTGAATTTAATTGCTGGAGAAATAGACGCATAGAAACAAAATCAAAATAATATTAATAATAGAACGAATTAGATATGGCATTTTCACAAGAAATAATTGATGGTATTAAAAAATTAGCAGCTCGATATCCAGAAGGCAAACAAAAAAGTGCCTTGATACCTGCTTTACATTTAGTGCAAGAAAAAGGTAATTTATCTTTAACCATTGAACAAATGGATGAGGTTGCAAAGCATCTTTCAATTACACCTATTGAAGTATATGAAGTAGCCACTTTTTATAGTATGTTTAATTTAAAACCTGTTGGCAATTATATTTTAGAAGTTTGTCAAACCGGACCTTGTATGCTAAACGGAAGTGACCGCATTATCGACTATATTAAAACCAAATTGAATATCAATGCTGGTGAAACAACAGCAGATGGTATGTTTACATTAAAAACGGTTGAATGTTTAGGTGCTTGTGGTTATGCTCCAATGATGCAATTAGGCAATATCTATAAAGAGCATCTCACACCAGAAAAAATTGATGCCATTTTAGAAGATTGTAGAAATAGTAAAAAGTAAAAATATCATTATGAGAATTTTAAGTTTGATTGTATTTTCACTATTCCCACTTTTGTCTTTCTCACAAGGCACTCCAAAACAAGTACCAGGTACTGAAGGACAAAAAACACATCCTGAAGCGCCCATCAATTCAACAATACCCGTTTTTCAATACATTACATCAAGTGGTAAGTTCATCACAGATAGCGATCTGCCCAAAAACAAACCAATTGTCATGGCCTTGTTCAATCCTACTTGCGATCATTGTCAAAAAGCGATTGTAGAAATGAAGGAGAAGAATGAGCAATTTAAAAATGTTACGATTGTGTTTGTTTCGTCTATTGCTAACTATGTTGATCTAGATAATTTTGTAAAAATAACGGGCGTTTCAACATATCCTAATTTTTATATTTGTGCGGCACAAGATAATTTTATTACAAGTTATTTTATGCCCAATTGGATTTTACCACAAGTGATGGTATACAATAAACAAAGAAAATTAAAGAAGATATTTTACGAAACAATTAATACCGATAGTTTACTGACTTATTTGAATAAATAGTTTCGTTAAAAATTCGAATCCTTTATTTATCAAATGCTGATAGACGGGAATCATCATTTTCTATTTCGTAAGAAAAAAAATCTGATTCGTTTTTTTTGAATATCTTGTCCCAAAATTTATCTATGTACTTTTTTGCTGAATACTACTGGATTGGTATTATTTTACAAATCATCACCATTATTCATGCCATTAAAACGGGACGTAACAATTGGATTTATATCCTAATTTTTCTTCCCTTCATTGGATCTGTAATTTATTTTGTAATGGAAATTTTACCTAGTCTAAAAGGTAGCAATTCATTTTTTGATGTAACTCTATTTAGTCGTGGCGAAAATATTTCGCACCTTGAAAAGCAATTACGCATTTCAGATACATTCGCAAATCGCACTAGATTAGCTAGTGCTTATGCCTCTCGGAAAAAATATGATCAAGCAATTGAAATGTACCAATCAGCTTTAACGGGTATGTATAGCGAAGATTTAGAAACAACTCAACAAATGGCTAGGGTATATTTTCTTAGCGAGAACTATACGCTTTGCGTGGTTCATTTTGAAAAAGCACTTGAAATAAGTAAACAGAAATTTATTCGCCCTGATGACGAATTTTGGTATGCTTTGGCATTATACAAATCCGGCAATTTCGAAAAGGCTGAACTTGCATTTAAAAAGCATATTCAATTTCATAAGACATTTGATAGTATGTATTATTATGGCGAATTGCTAATATCACAAGGTCGACAACAAGAGGCACGTCAATTATTTGAAACTATATTAGACCAACGTGACCTAATACCTAGACATTTACGCCGTTTTCATAGCAAATATGTGAGTATGGCAAAAAAGGCTTTATCAAAAATGAATTGATAACGCTCGGTTTGGAAAGCATTTTGCCTTTGTAGGTGTTGTTTGGTTGTTGGTTAGAATTCCGACAACGGTGTAAAACTTTTATTCTAAATTATTCCTTATGATAACAGGTTCTGCAACGAGGTTCATACACATCACGTTCGCCTAAAAGAACAGTTGCATCAGAAACTGAATGACGGTAACTGAAACTAGCAATATCACCACAAACAACACAAATCGCATGAAGCTTAGTTACATAATCGGCCATAGCAAGTACAGCAGGCATGGGGCCAAATGGGCGACCAAGGAAATCCATATCTAAACCGGCAACAATTACACGAATACCTCTAAGGGCTAATTTTTCTGCTACATTCGGCATCTCTTCATCAAAAAATTGCGCTTCATCAATACCCACCACATCTACTTCTTGAGCAAGTAATAGTATCTGTTGCGAATTAGCAACCGGCACACTCGGTATTCGAGACTCATTGTGTGAAACAATATCAATATCATCATAACGAGTGTCAATAGTTGGTTTATAGATCTCAACCCTGAGATTCGCAATTTGTGCTCGTTTGAGTCTTCGAATTAGCTCTTCTGTTTTGCCGCTAAACATAGAACCGCATACAACTTCAATCCAGCCTTTTTTTGTGTTTCGTATATTTGGTTCTATAAACATTTTTTATTCCTTCCGCTTTACTTATTTTTGAAGATTACGAAAATAGCAGTACAATGAAATCTAAACTAATCTTTCTGAGTCTTTTTTTATACACAACCCTATCATTTGCTAAAGAAGGTATGTGGTTGCCCTTTTTATTAGAGAAAATGAATGAAAAGGAAATGAAAGGGATGGGCTTAAAAATAAAGGCAAGTGATATTTATGATATCAATCAAGGTAGCTTAAAAGATGCAGTTGTAATATTTGGCAGCGGATGCACGGGTGAAATTATTTCTGACAAAGGTTTAGTACTTACAAATCATCATTGTGGATATGGCACTGTTCAAGGCTTAAGTAGTGTTGAACATAACTATCTTACCAATGGCTTTTGGGCTAAAAATCAAAGCGAAGAATTACCTTGCCCAGGTTTAACTGTCACATTTATTGTACGAATTGATGATGTGACAAAAAATGTTAAAAACGGAATTGATGAGTCGATGACCGATAGTGCGAAAGCAAAATTAAGAGCAACCAATATTGAAAAAATACAAAAAGCTTATAAAGATTCAACTGGTTATGATGCCTTAATCAAATCTTTTTTTTATGATAATGAATTCTATCTTTTCTTGACTGAAAAATATACTGACATAAGATTAGTTGGTTTTCCACCTGATGGTATAGGTGGATTTGGTGGCGATACCGACAATTGGGCTTGGCCAAGACATACAGGTGACTTTGGAGTTTTTCGAATTTATGCAAATAAAAATAATAAGCCAGCCGCTTTTTCAAAAGATAATATTGCATATAAACCAAAGAGATCATTTGCAATTAATATTGGCGGTGTAAAGGAAAAAGATTTTACTATGGTCTATGGTTTTCCTGGAACAACATCTGAATATCTTACAAGTGATGGAGTAGCGGAAGTGATGAATATTTTGGATCCTATTCGAATTGATTTGCGTGAAAAGCGACTTTCAATTATGGGTGCAGACATGAAAAAGAGTACAGACATTTTTATTAAATATGCCTCTAAACAGGCTAGAATAGCCAATTATTATAAAAAATGGCAAGGCGAATTATTAGGTCTACAAATTAATAATGCTATTGAGAAAAAGAAAGCACAAGAAGCCTCATTTATGCAATGGGTCAATGCAAACCCTCAGCGTAAACAAAAGTATGGCAATGTCTTAAGCGATTTATCCATTGCTTATGAAAAACAAAAAAATAGCCTTAAGCTAAACGAGTATTTGAATGAAGCTATTGAAGCGAGTGAATTGGTAAAATCAACTTCAATTTATAGAGGTGTTATCAAGTCAGTAGATACCTTAGCAAGTTTAGATAGTCTTGTGAATCAAAAAAAATCATTGATGACATTTATTAATACGTGCAATAAAGAAACAGATAAAAATATCACAAAAGCATTATTTCGCGAATATGCCAATGCCATCTCTCCAAGTGAATTTACTGATGAAAATTATATTGAATCAATGTATGAAACTTCCTTTATTTCTTCACCAGCTAAAATAGATGCACTTCTTTCGATTAAAAATAAAGAAGATATAAAATTAATTTTGTCTAAGGACCCTGCATACAAAGCCTATTTGTTTTATGATAGTATTAAACTTTCTAACTCAACATTTTTAAAAAGAAATCAACAGTCAATTACATCTTTATATACTCGATATATTCAAGCATTAAAAGAATACAATATTGGCAAACAATTTTATCCTGATGCCAATTCAACCCTTCGTATAACCTATGGTAAAGTTGAAGGTGTAAAGCCAAAAGATGGA
>DAOOQH010000145.1:0-9248 GCA_035388625.1 Chitinophagaceae bacterium
AAATCTTGCAAGCGCTTCAAACTCGCTCATCGAAGGCTTAGCCTTCGTAAGTGAAATGTTCTTTATTGGTTGCGCCTATATAAAAATTTAGCCAAGCTTGCCCCGCAGTTTGTGTCACAAACCATTTTCAAATAGTCGTACTCAAAAAAACACTTTAAAGTATAGAGGAATGTTGCAAGAAGGTAAGAGATTTATAAAGACACAAATCACAAGGTGAAAGGTGAAGTGACAAGCAGAATTAAAATCTGTGTTTGTGGCAGCGATAGTAGTGGTTACCCCGGCTCATGCGCTTTGGCATGAACGGAGTAAAAACGGATAGCGCGGTTGCCACCCAAATTGCATTATAAATTAGAATAGAATAAGATAGATGAGTTAAAAAATGTTTAAACTTGAAACACACCAACATTCATCGGTTTTTCAATGGGTGCATGATTGGCCGCATTGATACCTTCTGAAATGACTGAACGTGTTTCAATTGGATCGATGATAGCGTCAACCCAAAGTCGCGATGCAGCATAATAAGCTGTGGTTTGATGATTGTATTGATCGATAATTTTATCTAACATTATTTTTTCATCTTCAGCTGTAATAGTTTGACCTTTGCTTTTTAATGAAGCAACTTGAATTTGTAATAATACTTTGGCAGCTTGCTCGCCTCCCATTACCGCAATTTTTGCATTCGGCCACGCGTAAATAAAACGAGGATCATATGCTTTACCGCACATGGCGTAATTGCCCGCGCCATAGCTATTGCCGACAATAATTGTAATTTTTGGTACCACAGAATTGGATACGGCATTCACCAATTTAGCACCATCTTTAATAATACCGCTATGTTCGCTTCGGCTACCCACCATGAAGCCAGTTACATCTTGCAAAAACACCAAAGGGATTTTCTTTTGATTGCAATTCATAATAAAGCGAGCTGCTTTGTCGGCACTATCATTATAGATTACACCACCTAATTGCATTTCCTTTTTACCACTTTTTACAATGGTTCGTTGGTTGGCAACAATACCAACTGCCCATCCATCAATTCGGGCATAACCGCAGACAATTGTTTTACCGTAATCTTTTTTAAATTGATCAAATTCTGAATTGTCAACTAGATGTTCTATTAGATTGACAACATCATATTGTTTATTATTTTCGGCAGAAAGAATGCCATACATTTCTTTCATGTCTTTTAGCGGAAGCATTGGTTTTACTCGATCGAAACCAGCTTTTTCTTGAGAGCCAAATTTGTCTACAATACGTTTAATTTGATCGAGACATTCTTTTTCTGTCTTGAATTTATAATCAGCAATACCACTAATTTCGGTATGTGTAACCGCACCACCTAAAGTTTGAATATCGATATCTTCACCAATGGCTGCTTTAGCTAAATAGGGCCCTGCTAGAAATATTGATCCGTTTTCTTCAACCATTAAAGTCTCATCACTCATAATAGGGAGATAAGCTCCACCTGCAACACAGCTTCCCATCACTGCAGCAATTTGCGGAATACCCATACTACTCATACGTGCATTGTTTCGAAATATTCTTCCGAAATGTTCTTTATCTGGAAAAATTTCATCTTGCATTGGCAAATACACACCGGCACTATCTACTAAATAAATGATGGGTAATTTATTTTCGATTGACATTTCTTGCATGCGCAAATTTTTCTTACCTGTGATAGGAAACCATGCACCTGCTTTTACAGTTTGGTCGTTGGCAACAATAATACATTGTCGACCTTTGATATATCCAATACCTGAAACGGTGCCACCTGCAGGACAACCACCATGTTCGGCATACATTTCGTAACCAGCAAATGCCATCATTTCGGTAAACACAGAATTCTTATCAATGAGATAATCAATTCGCTCACGAGGGGTCATTTTACCTTTTTCTTTTTGCTTAGCGATTGCTTTATCGCCTCCACCTTTTTCAATGACTGATAGTTTTTTTTTCATGGCACTGACTGCCAATTTCATACTGTCTTCATTTTTATTAAATTCAAGATCAATTTTCTTCGCCATATTAAATTTTTGTCGTTGGTTACAAATATAATCAAGAAAATGTTTCATGAATGAATATCTTTGTTTGATGATTTGGATTGTTGTTGCTGTATTTTTTATAGGCTATTTTTTTATTGTAATTGAACATACTATTCGATTAGATAAAGCTGCAACAGCACTTATTACAGGTGTGTTATGTTGGGCGCTTTATATGTATTCGTCTCATGATGCGCAGTTAGTGAATCATAATTTGTATGAGCATATTGCTGAAATTGCAGGTATCCTCTTTTTTTTAATTGGTGCAATGACCATTGTTGAATTGATTGATTTGTATGATGGGTTTCAATTAATTATTGACAAGATAAAGACAACTGATAAAAGAAAACTATTGATTATTGTGACTTTGATTTCGTTTTTTTTATCGGCTGTACTTGATAATTTAACGACCGCCATTGTGATGGCCTCGTTAGTTAAAAAGATTTTATCTGATAAACAAGATAGATTGATTTCGATTGGAATGGTGGTGATCGCTTCTAATGCTGGTGGCGCTTGGAGTCCGATTGGTGATGTAACCACAACAATGCTCTGGATTGGAAATCAAATTTCGCCAATTGGTGTTGTTAGAACCGTTTTTATACCGAGTTTAATAGCAACGATTGTGCCATTAGGGATATTGCTTTTTAAATTGAAAGGAAGCTTTATTCCAATTGTAAATGATGATAATAACCATATTAATTCGAGTGATCAACGTGTTATTTTATTTTCAGGTATTTCATTATTAATTTTTGTGCCAATATTTAAAATGGTTACCCATCTTCCGCCATTTATGGGCATGATGTTGGCAGTAGGCATTCTTTGGTTAATTAGTGAGGTATTGCACAAGCGACAAGAAAACAATTCGTCAAAACCATCATCCATTTTTTCGGCATTAGAAAGAATTGATATGCCAAGTATTTTATTTTTTATGGGCATTTTAATGGCGGTGAGCGCTTTACAATCAATCGGAATTTTGAAAGATGTTGCAACTTATTTATCACTCAAAATGAATAACGATTCAATTTTGGTTGCTGGTATTGGTTTATTGTCTGCTATTTTTGATAATGTGCCTTTAGTCGCGGCGGTTCAAGGGATGTTTGATCTAAATCAATATCCTACAGATCATTTTTTCTGGCGTTTTTTAGCATTATGTTCGGGTACGGGAGGAAGCATATTAATCATTGGATCTGCTGCGGGTGTGGCAGCCATGGGTATTGAAAAGATTAGTTTTTTTTGGTATCTTAAAAATATTTCTATCGCCGCTTTGATAGGTTATTTGGCAGGTGCCTTGAGTTATTATCTAATGAGTGCCTAACATCAAATCTTATTATCTATGACTTTTCATTCAGTCCCAATTATGTATAGACCAATATGTTTTAGAGTCTGATTTCATTTGATTTGCAGTGTCTTGTAAATTGAATTGAAAATATTGGTCATAGAATTATGTAAATCCTTTTTTATTTGTTTATTTTATCTTTATTAAGAAAAACGTATGTCATCACTTTCACATTTAGCAAATACCCTCATACCATCTGAAATTATTAAACTTGGAAACGAGATTAATGAACGTATTAAACAAGGACAAACCATATATAATTATACGATAGGAGATTTTGACCCAAGTGTATTTCCAATTCCACAAGGGCTTGAAGATGAAATTGTGAATGCATATAGAAATAAGAAGACTAATTACCCAGCTGCAAATGGAATCTTAGAATGCAGAACGGCGGTGGCTGATTTTATTAAAAGAAAGCAGAAACTTGATTATAATGCAAATAGTTTTTTAATTTCGGGAGGTGGCAGGCCCTTGATTTATGCGGCTTATAGAACCATTTGCGATCGAGGCGAAAAAGTGATTTACCCAGTACCTTCTTGGAATAATAACCACTATACACATTTTATTGAAGGTGAGCATATTTGTATTGAAACCAAAGCTGAGAATAATTTTTTACCAACAGCCGAAGAGCTCATTCCACATTTTAAAGATGCTTGTTTGCTTGCACTTTGTTCACCTCTAAATCCTACAGGCACAGTATTTTCAAAAGAACAGTTGACTCAAATTTGCGAAGCTGTTCTTGCTGAAAATCAACAAAGAGGTGCTGATCAAAAACCGCTTTATATTTTATACGATCAAATTTATTGGACCTTAACTTTTGGAGATGCTGTTCATTATGATCCTGTGAGTTTGATACCTGAATTAAGAAATTATACAATCTTTATTGATGGAATTAGTAAATCATTTTGCGCAACTGGCGTTAGGGTAGGTTGGGCTTTTGGACCAGATCAAGTGATTGATAAAATGAAAGGTATACTCAGTCATATTGGTGCATGGAGCCCGATGGCAGAACAAGTGGCAACAGGTAATTTTTTAAGAAGAGGTGAAGATGTAGAACAATTTTTGTTGGATGTTAAGTCGGCCATTCATTTACGTTTACAACTGATTTATGATGGAATCATGCAATTAAAAAATGATGGTTATGCGGTCGATGCAATTTCACCAATGGCCGCAATGTATTTAACCATTCGATTTTCACTGAAGGGTAAAAAATTTGGAAATCAAGACATTAATTCAACAGCAGATATGACAGCCTATTTACTCGAGCATGCCTCTTTAGCTATCGTTCCTTTTTCAGCCTTTGGCGCCGATAAAGAAAGTGAATGGTATCGATTAAGTGTGGGGACTTGTCATCTTGAAAGTATTCCAATGATGTTTGCGAATTTAAGAAAAGCGCTTGATGCAGAAATAAAATAGTTGAATTTGCTTTTATGTAATTCTCGAAATATTTCAATTTGACTATTATTTCTTTAGTAGCCAAAACATGATTTTTATTAGATAGGCTATTGATTAATATCATGATAAAAACAGTATAAGATACGAAAAATGTTTGCTATGTTTGCCTCCAATTTTAAACATCAAAATTTATAAAATTATGGATACGAATATTCCTGAAAGTAAATGCCCTTTTCATAGTGGCGTATTAAATAAAGTTGCTGGTGGAGGTACAAAAAATCAAGACTGGTGGCCAAATCAACTCAAATTAAATGTGCTTCGTCAACATAGTTCGCTATCGAATCCTTTAGGCGACAATTTTAATTATGCCAATGAATTTAATTCGTTAGATCTCAAAGCAGTAAAGCAAGATATTTTCGATTTGATGACGAATTCACAAGATTGGTGGCCAGCAGATTATGGGCATTATGGTCCGTTTTTTATCCGTATGGCATGGCATAGCGCAGGTACCTATCGTATCTCTGACGGTCGGGGAGGAGCAGGTTCCGGATCACAACGTTTTGCACCATTAAATAGCTGGCCCGATAATGTAAACTTAGATAAAGCTCGCTTATTATTATGGCCAATTAAGCAGAAATATGGTCAAAAAATTTCGTGGGCGGACTTGATGATATTGGCTGGAAATTGTGCACTCGAATCAATGGGTTTTGAAACATTTGGCTTTGCAGGAGGACGTGAAGATATTTGGGAACCAGAAGAAGATATTTATTGGGGTGCAGAAGCTAAATGGCTTGATGATAAAAGATATACAGGAGATCGTGAACTTGAGAATCCATTGGCAGCCGTTCAAATGGGACTTATTTATGTCAATCCAGAAGGACCGAACGGTAACCCTGATCCGCTTGCCGCTGCTAAGGATATTCGTGAAACTTTTGGTCGTATGGCAATGAATGATGAAGAAACCGTAGCCTTAATTGCGGGTGGACATACATTTGGTAAAACACATGGCGCGGCAGATCCTAATCAATATGTAGGACCAGAGCCAGCAGCGGCTCGCATTGAAGATCAGAATTGTGGATGGAATAATTCGTTTGGAACTGGACATGGGGCTGATACAATTTCAAGCGGTTTAGAAGGCGCTTGGACAACAACTCCTGCAAAATGGAGTCACAACTTTTTCGAAAACCTATTTAATTTTGAGTGGGAATTAACTAAGAGTCCAGCAGGTGCTCATCAATGGAAACCAAAAGATAACGCAGGTGCAGGTTCAGTACCAGATGCACATGATCCTTCAAAAACCCATGCACCAACCATGCTAACCACGGATCTTTCATTGAGATTTGATCCTGAATATGAAAAAATTTCACGACGCTTTTTTGAAAATCCTGATCAGTTTAAAGATGCCTTTGCTAAAGCTTGGTATAAACTGACTCATCGTGATATGGGACCAATAAGCCGTTATCTTGGAGAAGAGGTGCCAAAAGAAGAATTAATTTGGCAAGATCCAATTCCTGCCTTGAAACATAAATTAATCGATGAGAATGATATTTCAATCATTAAAAATAAAATACTTGAATCAGGATTAAGTATTTCAGAAATGGTTACAACCGCTTGGGCATCAGCTTCAACTTTCCGAGGCTCTGACAAACGAGGTGGTGCTAACGGGGCTCGAATTCGACTTGCCCCTCAAAACAATTGGAAGGTCAATAATCCTGTTCAATTGAAAAAAGTTTTAGATGCCTACGAAATCATTCAAAAAGATTTTAATTCTGCTCAAACAGATGGTAAGCAAATTTCAATGGCCGATTTAATTGTATTAGCTGGTGGAGTAGGGATTGAAAAAGCTGCACACAACGCAGGGCGAGATATCAAAGTTCCTTTTTTAGCTGGACGAACTGATACAAAACAAGAGATGACAGACATTGAATCATTTGCAGTTTTGGAACCTATTGCTGATGGATTTAGAAATTATAACTCAAATAAATTTACTGTAACAGCTGAAGAAATGTTGGTCGATAAAGCACAATTGTTAACACTTACAACACCTGAAATGACAGCGCTTGTTGGAGGTATGAGGGTATTAAATGCAAATTTTGATCATTCAAATTTAGGCGTGTTCACAAAACACCCTGGGTCATTGACAAATGATTTTTTTGTCAATCTTCTTGATATCAATACAAAATGGAAATCAAGTTCAAATTCGCAAGATGTTTTTGAAGGTAGTGATAGAAAAACTGGCGAGTTAAAATGGATTGGTACTCGCGTAGATTTGATATTCGGTTCAAACTCTGAATTAAGAGCTATTGCTGAAGTTTATGCTACTTCAGATGCGCAACAAAAATTTGTAAATGATTTTATTGCAGCATGGACTAAGGTCATGAATCTTGATCGCTTCGATAAAGCATAATTATACATTTTAATATAATCTTTAAATCTTTGCACTTGTTTTTTATCAACGAGTGCAAAGATTTTTCTTATTATAAGAGTGAATTTTCTAGAAATAAAAATGAAGCAAATATTAATGATTATACGTTAAGCTGCACCAAATCAAATATGAGATTGCTTCGTGTTCCTCCTCACAAGGATGTGGCACTTTTATGTTAGTACGGTCACTGCGAGGTACGAAGCAGTCTAAGTTTGAACAATTCATTGAGATTGCTTCGTCGTTCCTCCTCGCAAAGACGAAATACTTTATTAGGTGCACCAAAATTGTTAGAATCTGCGAAGCCATCTTATTCAATTTCTTTCAATATTGCTTTTGGTGTGCCTTCACGGATTATCATTCAAATATTTCATGAGTGTGTATTTAGAACTCGAACAGAAATTAAACCCAAATTACTCGATAGAGTTTGAGGAACGAAAATTCTATCGCGTTAGATGAGGTTAGCCCGATTTAGAAGATGTTGTCAATAGTTGCAAACAATTGAATTACAGTTTCTTTTTCGTTTCTACATTTCTAATGCTTAATCTAGGTTAAATTGATTAGATTTTATTTTTCTTCAGGAGGCGTATAAGTTACAATGTCAATACCAATTCCATTTGGGTCTTCAATAGCAAAATGTCGATCACCCCAAATTTCATCTCGTAGTTCAATTTTTATTGGAACACCTTTTGATTTTAATTCATTGTATATTTTATCAACATCATCAACCTCAATGGTTAAGTAAATTCCTTGACCCAAATAAGGTTGTTGAAAAAGA
Organism: Chitinophagaceae bacterium; assembly: GCA_035388625.1. GTDB lineage: Bacteria > Bacteroidota > Bacteroidia > Chitinophagales > Chitinophagaceae > OLB11. Next base: position 7,971 of record DAOOQH010000145.1, read on the forward strand.
GGTTGTTGACTTGGATGATTTGGTAATAGAAAACTTAGGTCTGCATCTTGATTCGGTGTATTCAATAATAGATAGAATTCATTTTCAAACTTTATTCCAAAATCTAAATATTTTGTATAGAAAGCTTTAGTTTCAGCCAGTTTAGAGGTGATAATGCCAGCATTTAATTTCATTGTATTTTTGTTTTTTATTTGAGTATTTGTTTGAGAAAAAACTTGTTGAGATAAGCCAAGTGTTATTAAAAAGGTTATGATAATTTTCATTGTTTATAAATTATTTATGAAACAAATGTCTATAATTTTTAGTTGATGAAATTGTAAAAAACGGACAAAATTTGAACCGTTTGTATCTAAGTCAAAGAGAATTCAAACTAGCCAAAGGTTGTTAAGCAAAACAATTAATATACCTTATCTTCCAAATGCCTTGCTTGGAGTAACTCCATAGAAATTCTTAAACTCTTTAATAAAATGGGCTTGATCGTAATAACCATTCTCATAAAACATTTTATTCTGTCTTAAACTTTGAGAAGATGGTTTAGCTTTTAAAATATTTTGAAATCGAACCACTTGACTAAATGTTTTTGCAGTATCGCCGATATAATATTCAAATAGCCTTCGCAATTGCCGTGGACTAATACCAGTATCTAAATCTTTTTCAATATCAATTACGCCATAATTATTTAAGATGATTTCAATTGCAGCATATAATCGAGTGTCATAATTAAATGTGGATCTTTTTACAAGTTCGATGAAATATGAATCAAAAGTGTTTTTCGCTTCAGCAAGATTCATATGATCTGAAATATGATCACTAATGAATTGAGAAGTATTGGGAATAATATTTTTTAGATGCTCAAAACGGTTACTTAATTGAATTGCATTGATTTGAAAAAGTTGCGGAAACATGGTTGGTAAAAAACGTATGCCAATATAATTAAAATAATTTTCAAGCGGGAACTCTGTAAATTTTTTACAAAATCCCATCGCAAAATTCTCTTCTGGTTTTGAAAGCTCAAAAAAGATATCAATACAACCATCGGCAACCACACGATAAATAAAAGGTTCGCTAAGTTTTTTTTTGGTTTTAAGTTGCCAATAGCAATATATCATATTTTGTAATTCAATTGCTGGCATTATTTCAGTGTACAAAACTTCATCATCCGACTGTTTAATTGTTGGTTGAATAGGGTGGTAAAGTTGTTTTAGATGGTGAGCTATCTCCAAATTAAAAAGTGAATTGAAATGAATTAATTGTATTGTAATTGAAAATTAAATTTAA
>DAOOQH010000146.1:0-969 GCA_035388625.1 Chitinophagaceae bacterium
AACTTTTTCAACAAACGGACAGGTGGTATTGTATTTTAATGGATCGATACCAATGCTGCGAAGTTTTGCTTCAGTTTCAAGTGTAGTTCCAAAAGCGGGAATGATGATGATATCATCTTGGTTCAGTTCATCCCATTCAACAAAGTGATTTCCGACAGTGTCCATAATAAAACGAACACCATTTTTAATTAAATCTGCATTGACTTGTGGGTTGTGAATCATCTCACTTAAGAGAAAAATACGCTTTCCTGGGTTTTCATTAACCGTTTGAAAGGCAATTTCTATCGCATTTTCTACTCCATAGCAAAATCCAAAATGGCGTGCCAAATATATTTCTATTGGCCCAAAATCCAGTTTTGTCGGTGTAAAATCTTTTTTCATTTTGTCTTCCGACTTCCGAAATTGCTTAATAGTGCTGATTAGCGGGCTTCTGTAGAAAGCAGGAATTTCAAATGATTTCATGAGGACACAAAGGTAAATACAAAAATGTGGTTTTTGGGAGGATAAAATTGGTAATATAAAATTAAATTATTGAATTAACTTCGTGTCCATTATTAATTATTACATGAAAAGAACACTACTCTCGTTGGTACTAGGCTTAGGATGTTTGACATCTTTTTCGCAAAACCCATTTCATCATTGTGGAACCGACGAAGTTCAAAAAAGAGCTTTCGCCAAGCAACCTGAACTTCAAATAATAGATGATGAAATTGAAGCATTTACTGCTCAATATACCAGTCTTCAAGCTAATTCAAAAAAAACTAGGGCGACCATTTATAGAATACCTATTGTAGTACATGTGATTCATAATGGTGAAAGTGTTGGTAGCGGAGCAAATATTTCAGTTGCACAAATTACATCTCAAATCGCTGTCTTAAATAAAGATTATCGTTTAAAGAATACTGATTCATTACCCACTTCGCATGCCTTTTGGGGATATACTGATGATTGTGAAATTGAATTTTGTTT
>DAOOQH010000146.1:979-9181 GCA_035388625.1 Chitinophagaceae bacterium
CCGCAAGGAACACCAACCTCTGGCATTGATCGCTTTGATTATAATCAAGCAGACTATGATTATAATGATATTGAAAGCATCATTAAGCCAAATACCATTTGGGATAGAACAAAGTATCTAAATATTTGGGTAGTTACTTTGGGAGGAACGGCATCTTCATTATTAGGTTATGCAACGCCACCTGCATCAGCAAGTACTGATAATGATGGTGTTGTAATTCGAACAACGAGTTTTGGAACATCTGGAAATGTGGCTAATCCTTATCATAAAGGTCGTACTGCTACACACGAAATTGGTCATTACCTTAACTTAAAACATATTTGGGGTGATGATGGTTCGGCTTGCACAGGTACTGATAATGTAAGCGATACACCTAACCAGGCAGATGAAAATTATGGATGTCCAAGTTTCCCGAATGTATCGTGTAGTAATGGTCCTAATGGAGAAATGTATATGAATTATATGGATTATGTAGATGATATGTGTATGAAAATGTTCACAACCGGTCAAAAAACTCGAATGAGAGCTGTTTTAGCATCGGGTGGTGCAAGAAGTTCGCTTACAAGTTCTACAGGATGTAATTGGCCAGTTGGTTTACAAGAAAGAAATGAAGGATCTGTTCTTTCTATTTTCCCGAATCCATCAAGCAATCATTTTTACATAAAAAACAGTATTGATTTTTCAGCAGATTTTTCTATTGAGGTTTATAATGCTTTAGGACAAAATATGAGTTCACAAATTAGCATGAGTAAACAGGCAAATCACCTTATTGCTGTTAAGGCAGACGGACTTCCAAATGGAACTTATTTTGTGACTATTCAATCGAATTCAAAACAAAGCACAAAATCACTTACAATTATCAAATAATGAAGAAACTTATTATACTGACTGCACTTTTTTGCGTGGTATTTCAATCAGACAGTTTTGGCTGTAGGAAGAAAAAGCGGAAAAAGGCAAAAGCATCTACAACGCAAACTACAAATTCTGAATCTAAATCAAGTTCAATTTTAATTGTCTCTTTTATTAGTACAGGTTCAGGAATAGATTTTAGAACAGTTCCAGAATTTGAAAAGGATTTAAAATCATTTAATATTAGCAATTCATGTAGTGTTATTTATGAAATAAAAAATTGGGGACGAGAAGGCGAAAGAGATTATTGTATCACTTCTAAGGATGCAAAATGTTTGGCTGCCTATACAGAACATATCAAGTCAGCTTTCAAATCAAATGAACGAATTCTTATTAAGGAGAATGGAATTTGCAGAGAATAAACTGAGCATCTTTTTTAAATTTAAAACTTCAAACAACAATGAAAAATATTTTATTCGGCTTATCCATTTTACTAACTCATACTGTTTTTGCTCAATCTAGTGTTTCGCCATGTGGGAGTGCAGATTATTTAAATGAATTAGATATACAGTATCCTGGTTTAAAAGCACAGGTTGAAAACATTACCGATCATGGTAATTATAAATCTAGAGGCGTGAATGTTACCATTCCCATTGTGTTTCATGTTGTTTATAATACCTCTACACAAAATTTGGCCAATAGTTATTTAGAGGCACAAGTAAGTTTATTAAATGATTGCTATGCTCGAACAAATGCTGATACAACCAATATGCGATCAATATTTCAGTCAAGAGTAGGGCCTTCAAAAATTAGATTTGTAATTGATCAAATTATTCGGTTTCAAACAACTAACACTTCATTTGATGCTTCAAGTTCATCTGGATTTGCCAATTCTGATATCGTAAAACAAACGGGAAGTGGTGGTGATGATGCAGTTTCGCCGGATAAAAAATTAAATATTTGGGTATGTAATTTAACTAAAGATGGTAGCGATAATTTAATAGGTTATGCTTATCCTCCTGTTGGTGCACCTAATTGGTCAGCAGGTAGTGGCGCACCTTCGCCAGCTTTTGACGGTGTTGTAATTGACTATACGGATGTTGGTGGTCCCTTAAAGCAACCTTTGGGTTATAGTTATGGATTTAGAGGCAAGGCGCTAGTTCATGAAGTTGGGCATTATTTAGGATTACGACATATTTGGGGTGATGATGGTGGTGCTTGTCAAGGTGATATTGGCTACAAGGATGATGGTATTAATGACACGCCAGTTGTAGGTGATGCTTCAAATAATAATTGCAGTAAGACAAAAAATTCATGTATTGAGGCAAGTGGCGATTTAGCAGATATGGTTGAAAATTATATGGATTATTCAAGTGCAACTTGCCAAAATAGTTTCACCAAAATGCAAATAAGTGCAATGGAATATGTGATCGATAATTTACGTTCTTTGGTTCGCGTGCCTACATCTATACAAGCAAGCGAAGAGGTTGTGAAACAAATTACTATTTATCCAAATCCAAGTTCCGAAATGATTTTTGTAGACGCTTCACGTTTAGATTATTCTTCATTAAAAATTACTTTGGTCAATACCATTGGACAACCTCTATACAATATTGAAACTTCAAAGCAATTAAATCCAATTGAAATAAATACCTTTGGATTTGCAAAAGGAATTTATTTTGTGAATATGCTGATTGATAATCAACAGACAATTACTAAGAAAATTATAATTCAATAAACATGGAAACAACAATTTCAAATCCTGTTACATTTACTGAAGGGGCCGTAGCTGAATTAAAAAGGCTAGTTGCCGAAAATCAGTCCAAGCCCTTTGTTCGAGTGGGTGTTAAGGGTGGCGGTTGTAGCGGCATGACCTATGTTTTAGAATATGATGAAAAGCAAGAAGGTGATGAAGTATTTGAAATAGAAGGCATTCAAGTCGTGATGAATAAAGCCCACGAAATGTATTTATTTGGTATGCAAGTTGAATTTGAAGGCGGATTAAACTCACGTGGTTTTACATTTAAAAATCCGAATGCTTCAAGCACATGCGGCTGTGGCACTAGTTTTTCAGTTTAGTCAACGGCAAATAATCTATGATCTATCATCAAACGTCCATTGTCCATCGTCAATGGTCATAATTGAGTAGATCTCAACATTATCGATCGTCTTTTGTCAATAATAATAAGATTAAATTAGACAGTATAACGGACTCCAAAATTAGCCTTCTTTATTCATCATAATTTGCTCAACCAATTCTGTGCTCACACCTGTGAATGAAAATCCTCCGTCGTGAAATAAATTCTGCATCGTTACCTTTCTTGTTAAATCGCTAAAGAGCGTAATTACATAATTGGCGCATTCTTCAGCATCGGCATTACCAAGTGGAGAAAGTTTTTCAGCATAATGATAAAAAGCATCAAACCCTGCTACGCCGCTTCCAGCAGTTGTCTTGGTAGGTGATTGAGAAACAGTATTTACACGAACCTTCTTTTTAAATCCATATTGAAAACCAAAACTTCGGGCAATGCTTTCAAGAAGTGCTTTGGCATCAGCCATATCATTATAACCTGGAAATGTGCGTTGAGCAGCTATGTATGAAAGTCCAACTACAGAAGCCCACTCATTTAATGCATCTAATTTCATTGCACTTTGCATTACTTTATGAAATGAAAGTGCAGATATATCAATTGTTTTTGCAAAATTTTCATAGCTAGTTTCAGTATAAGGAATGTTTTTACGAACATTTGGACTCATGCCGATTGAATGGAGAACGAAGTCAATTTTACCACCTAAGACTTCCATACTTTTTGTATAAACATTTTCTAAATCTTCGGTAGAGGTTGCATCAGCACCTATAATTAGTGCATTGCCACAAGCTGCAGCAAGTTCGTTTATTTTACCCATTCGTAATGCAATAGGTGCATTGCTTAATGTAAAAACTGCTCCTTCTTCAAAACATTTAAGTGCAATTTGCCATGCCATTGATTTTTCATCAAGTGCGCCGAAAATAATACCTCGCTTTCCTTTTAATAAGTTATATGCCATATTGAATGAATTAAAATTTGTGCGGTAAAAATAGTATAATAACTTGGTTTATTAGAGTGATATTAAAATAATAATTGCAACTACTTCATGAGTTGTTTAACCATGTCTTTTGCTTCGTTCGATGATTGTTTGCCACTCAACATCTCTGCTAAAATATCAATTCTTTCTTCTTCTTTTAATTGCTTCATATAGGTCATAATTGCACCTTGATTATTTTCTTCTTTATATATGTAAAGATGCTGATTGGCTTTACTCGCAATTTGTGGAAGATGCGTAATACAAATTAATTGATGATGTTGCGAAAGATCTTTCATTATATTACCTACTTGCAAAGCTGTTTCACCAGAAATGCCTGTATCAATTTCATCAAAAATAAGTGTAGGTAATGAAGTAGAATGAGCGAGTAATGATTTGATACACAACATTAAACGACTTAGTTCGCCGCCTGAAGCCACTTTCGAAATAGGGCCATATTGACCTGTTTTATTGGCATCGAAAAGAATATCGATTCTGTCAAAACCTGTTGAATTTGGTTCAATTTTTTTTGTCTCGATTTTAATTTTCGCATTCGGCATACCCACTTTTTTAAGCAAGTCGTTCACACTTGTTTCAATCATTGGAATTGACTTTTTGCGTGTATTCGAAAGTTGATCGGCAAATTTTGTAACCTCTTTAAACTCATTTTCAATTGCCTTTGAAAATTCGAGTTCTTGTTCATCTGCAGAGGTGGCATGTTTAATTTTTTCTTCTAATTCATTTTTTATTGTAATTAGATCATTGTTATGATTGCTCCCATGTTTTTTTAATAGGCGATAACCTTCATTTAAACGATCATTTAATAAATTTATTCGATCCTGATCGTATTGGGTGCTGTCATAAATATCTTCTAATTCATTACTAATTTCTTTTAATTCAATATAGGCCGAATTAATTCTTAATTTAATATCATTCAAGTTGGCAATTTTAGAAGCATGAGGATCTAATTGATGAATAATATTTTTCAGTTGAGATAGAATTGGATCTTCATTATCTTTCAACAAAACCAAAACAGATTGAAGACTTGTTTTTAAAGCTTCGCTATTGTTTAAAATATCGAGTTCATTTTCAATTTCATCAAGTTCGTTTTCTTGAGGATTGAATACTTCCAACTCATTAAAGAGAAATTGATGATAGTCAAGTTCTTGTTTAATTTGTTTGTTTTTTTCGATAAGTTGTTGATAGCTTAATTGCAGTGATTTCCAATGTTTGAAATGAAGTTGATATTGATTCAGCAGATTTGTATTTTTACAAACTTCATCAATTAATTGTAATTGTTGAGAGGTTGATTGTAATTCTTGTGTGTCAAATTGTCGATGCAAATCGATGAGGAGGTTTGACAAGGATGACAAAATATTAAGGGTGGTAGGCGTGTCATTTATAAAAATTCGTGATTTGCCATTCAGGGCAATTTCACGCCTTATGATGAGTTCGTCGTCTGTTTCAAACTCATGTTCTGATAAAAACTTTTTAGCCTCTTCTATTAACGCAATATCAAAAAATCCTTCAATGATACATTTTTCTTCTTTGTGAAGTAGAGATTTTGAATCGGCTCTTTCACCCAATATGAGTGATAAAGCACCCATCAATATCGATTTACCGGCGCCTGTTTCACCAGTAATAATGGTAAGTCCCTTTTTAAAGGAGATTTCTATTTCTTCAATAATGGCGTAATTGCGGATATGTAATTTTGTAAGCACAAAAACAAAGATAAAGACTAAAATTAGAAAATAGGAAAGCTGATTGGAGAATGTCTTAGTAAAGAATTACTTTACTCTATTGATACCCGACTTTGCTCTTTGATCGAGTGAGTTTTTAAAAGCATGATCATCCATATCTAAGACCTTATTGAAATAAATAAGCGCATCATTTTTTTGACCTTTTTTTTCAAAGATATATCCAGCTTGTAAGGCTGCACGAGCTGCAAAGTATTCTGGAGAATGAGAGCCCATATCTATTGTTAATTTATAATATTCGAGTGCTTTTTCATCTTGATTGAGATCGTCATAGGTTCTTGCAAGTCGATAAATATATTCAAGCTTTTCGTTTTCTTTTTTATAGGAATCTATTTTTTTACTAAGTAAGATTTTTAAAGCTTGATCGTTATAACCACCATCATTTAATAATCGGGCTTTTAGTAAATCTTTATCAGGAAATATACCCGTTTCTGCAAATCGTTGAGCTTGTTTATCAGCATCGGATTCTGTTTTGCCAATACTTTTAATTTTGTTTTTATATTGATTGGCCTGAGTTAAATTATCTTGCAAATAATAACAATAAGCAATATTTAGACAAGCATCTTTTAAATAAAAATTGCTTTTAGAAGTTGAAAGATAATTCTGAAAATTTTGAATCGCACTATAATCTAATCGTCTAAGTTTTGCATCGCCTAATTCGTATTCTAACATGGGAAAAGGTATATAGGCATTACTTTTTGTTCTGTTTAAAATATACAATTCTGTAAGTGCAGCTTTTTTATTATTGAGGGCAATATTAGCCGCCATAAAACAAAAGAGTTGGTTATTTTTTGTATCGAGTTTGTAATTTGTGATAATTTGATTCGCACCTTCAATATCATTTTCGACATAGTTTTTTAAGTAGATAGTATACAAGTATGCCTCTTCTTTAAATGCTTGGTCCTTGTTGTTTATACTTGAATTGAGTAAAGTTAAACCAGATTTCATATTTCCTTTTAATCCTAGAATATTTGATATCCATTTATATCCATTTGGTATCGTACTAATAACAGTTTCGGAGGCGCCTATATAAATATTATTGTAAACAAAGCTTGGATATTTTTTTTTATTTTCTTTAAACAACTGAAAGGCTTTTCTAAAATCCCAGGCTGCATCCCAATAATCATTATACTTAATTTGAATCATACTCCATTGAAAATAAAGGAGCGCTTTTGAAAATAGATAGAAGGGCGAATTTTTATCTGCTTGTTCGAGAACCGCTAAGCGTTTATCTTTAAGTGTTTTTCGTTTTTTATATTCACTTGGGTTTTCATTAAATACCAAACTGATAAAATCTTCGTAATTGATCAGTACTAGTGGAAGAATGTTCTTTGGATTGGTTTTTAATTCTTGAATTAATAAATTTTTCCCTTCGCTTACTTTCATCGACATAAAGCTTTGGTAAGCACTTAAACATTTTTCGGTCATTAAAAATGTTTGCGCATGGCTCTTTTCAAGAGACAAAATTGTAATAAAGAGAAGTATGATTTTAAATTTCACGTAAGGCTAACTTAAGAAACAATCAATAGGTTGGGTTAAACTTTAGAATAAATGATAACACTACAGAGAGCATTTAGAATGGTTATTATCTATTTTCCTTTTAGTTTTTCAAGTTTCTTTTCTTCAGCTTTTTCAAGTTCTTTTTCCTTCTTTTTTAATTCCTTGTATTTTTGATATTGAGCTGAGGTTAATATTTTCTTGTATTGATCATCTCTTAAATTTTGAACGATATCTTTTTGTTTTTTCTTTAGTTTTTTGCTTGGTTTTTTTGTATCGTATTCGGCAATTGAGGTATACGCTTTCAAATTAATATCATAAATTTTTTTATTTTGATCAGGTGTCAGCTGTAAATCTTTTTGCATTTCTTCTGTTTTTTCTTTTGCTTTTTCGATCGGCGTTTTTTTAACTGCCATGGCAAAAAGACTGGAGAACGTGAAGAGTACGACTAAAAATAGTTTATTCATTTAATATTATTTAGAGACCAAAAGTACAAATTATAAAAGAATTGACTTTGTTAATGAGATGAAACTGTCAATATGTTTAGGTAGCTTTATATTTATTATTCATTTGATGCTAAAACGTTTGCTATGAAAACTTATATTTTCGTTGTATTAATGATGTGTTCAACAATATTATCTGCTCAAAATTGGAATACAATTGTACCAACAGATACCATTTATTACACCGTAGAAGTGCCACCTACAGACACTTTGTGGGGAGGTTATTTGCGATGTATTTATGTAGATTCGTCTGTTTCGTTAGGTACAACCATCACAAATCATTTTTATGAATCTATTCGACTAGATGCGAATGGGGTGATAGATACTGCACATGGTGATACATGGTTAGGTAGTAAAAATGTCAGAAACAATAGTAATGGAGAAGAATATTATTATAATCAAATAGGTGACCAGATATTACTAAAAACCTTTACAAATATTGGAGATACTTGGGTACTTTCGAATGATAGTAATGGAATACAGTATCAAGCAACAGTTGTTTCATTAGATACTTTGACGATAGATGGGCTTTT
>DAOOQH010000147.1:0-2788 GCA_035388625.1 Chitinophagaceae bacterium
ACTTCAAATCAGAAAATTTACTGACGTAAACTAATTACAATTTATAAACCCACAATACATTAAAATGAGAAAAATAATATTATCCCTATCCATTGCACTTGTTGCTTTTGGATATCAATCAAAAGCACAAGTAAGTATTACTTCAGTAGGCACACCCTATACACAAAATTTTGATGCCCTTTCAAACGATACAGTTTTTGCAACGGCCCATCCAATGGCATTAACAGGCTGGTCGATCTTTGAAAGAGGCACGAGTGGTGCAGTAGATCAACAATATAAAGTAAGTAATGGATCACGTAATAATGGCGAAACCTATAGTTATGGCGATTCAACTACTACCGATAGAGCTTTGGGTAGTATCGCATCTGGCACCAATTTACCTGCGTTTGGCGTTACATTTCAAAATAATACTGGTAGCAATATCACTGATTTAAATATTACCTATAAAGGTGAACAATGGCGTTCGGGTGATACTTCAACAACATTGATTGATTCTTTAGTATTTGAATATTCAACAACAGCCACTGGCATTAATGATACTACAGCAACTTGGAATTCAATTGCTTCACTAATGTTTAATTCGCCTAATTTAGTGGCAACAACAGCTGGTGCTTTAAATGGTAATGCAGCGCCAAATATTGCCAATATTACAGGTAGCATTTCTGTATTAATTCCAAACAGTGGAAAAATATTATTACGTTGGAGAGATATTAATAAAGCTGGCAGTGATGATGGATTAGCTATTGATGATTTAACCATTAACTTTTCTGCCGCTGGTAATCCAAAGCCATCAATTACAGCTACTACACCAGCAGACAATGCCACGTTAGTAAGTCCTTCAGTTACAAGTTTAACTATGACATTTGACCAAACGGTAACAATTGGCACAGGTAATATTATTCTTAAAAATTTAAGTGATGTTTCACAACAAACTATTGCTTGTGGAACTTCAACAATATCTGGTAATACAGTAACAATTCCAGGTGTGATATTAGTTTCAGGTAAGCATTATGCAGTTAATTTTGATAGTACTTGTTATCAAAGTGCAACATCTGCAAATTCATACGGTATTTATGATAATACTTCATGGGATTTTGAAACGCAGCCTAATAGCCTAATTAATTTCAACGCAAATAATTTGACACTTCAAATGATAGGAAATAATACATTGGCATTTGAAATAAAGAATAGTGAGAAATTAAATATCGCAATTTACGATATCGCTGGTAAAAAAATAAATCAAGAATCTATCAATGCTATTTCAGGTATAAATAAAATCACTTTAAATACACAATCTTTAAGTAGTGGCATTTATTTTGTAAAAGTATCAAATTCAAACTTGAGAGGTTCATTGAAATTTGAAAAACAATAGGATCTTTTCATAGTCAGATAGTCGAATTCAGACATTATCTCAAAACAATCATTTTAAAACCGTCCAATCTGGACGGTTTTTTTTATATTTAGCTTTTCTAAAAAGTGATAGGTCAATATATTAATTGGAAGTCTGCCTTGGTTTTGATTGCTGTATGCATTGCAGCAACTTCACTTTATTTTGCAAATAATTTGACAGAAAAATTAGCGGTAGAAGAACGAAATAAAGTAATCTTCATTAGTCAAGCACTTGAAACAGTTGGCAAATCAACAGAGGGGGATATCATTTTAGCAACTTCAATTATTGAAAAAAATACCACGATCCCATTAATTCAAACTGACGCCAATGATAGTATTTTAACCTATAATAATATTGATTCAGCTATGGCCAATTCGAATCAGTTACAAGAAATATTATCAGAATTAAGATCCTTACATAAGCCCATTCAAATCAATGTTTCTGAAACAGAAAAACAAAATATTTATTACGGCGAGTCTGAATTATTAAAGCAGCTCCGTTATTTTCCTTATATACTTTTAATCATTTTATTTCTATTTGTAATTATTGTTGTCTCATTTATCAATGCAACTGGCAGACAAATTCAAGATAGAGTTTGGGTTGGAATGAGTAAAGAAACGGCACATCAATTAGGTACACCTCTAACCTCTTTAATAGCCTGGATTGAATACTTAAAATCAAGTAATGTTGAAACCAAGGCATTAGAAGAAATGGAAAAAGATGTTGATCGCTTACAATTAATTGCCGATCGTTTTTCAAAAATTGGTAGTGTTCCTAAACTTCATGAAGAGAATTTAATGACCCACTTAGATGGAATCATTGGGTATATGCAAAAACGTGCATCGAAGAATGTAAAAATTGAAACGCAATCGAATAAAGAAGAAATTATTGTTTTAATAAGTGGTGCTTTGTTTGATTGGGTAATTGAAAACTTAATTCGTAATTCGCTTGATGCAATGGATGGCAAAGGTAAAATCTCATTTAAGGTCACGGATGAAATAACCCAAACCATTATTGATGTTACAGATAGTGGCAAGGGCATTGCGAAAAATAATATCAAGAAAGTTTTTAAACCAGGCTTTTCTACAAAATTACGCGGATGGGGTTTGGGATTATCTTTATCAAAACGAATTATCAAAGAATATCACCATGGCGATATTTTTGTAAAAAAATCTGAACTAGGTAAAGGAACAACCTTTCGTATTATTTTAAAACGATAAAATTGGAGATGGTGAAAAAGTTTTGTAAAATAATTGATTTGAATTTAAAATGAAACAATTCAAAACATTACATTTGTCCGATTAATATTCACAAGCGGAGGTGGCGAAATGGCAGACGCACTACCTTGAGGTGGTAGCGCTCGCAAGGGCGTGGGAGTTCGAATCTCCTCTTCCGCAC
>DAOOQH010000147.1:2888-9174 GCA_035388625.1 Chitinophagaceae bacterium
CGCACTGAGCAGAATGAGAATGAAAAACAGAATGAGAATGAATCACCATATTCATTCTCATTTTCCTACTCATTCTCTTTCTTATTTTGGGGTTGTTGAATATGTTCAACTTATTGAGTTCTTCTATCTCCAAACACATAATAATAACCATCCATTTTATTTCAAGAGTAATTAGAATACATTTGAGTAAAAACTTATGAAATATATCTTTATAACCTTTCTCATTTTTTGCTTTGGGTCAGCATATTCAGTAAGTCACAAAATTGAATATTCGGATTCAGACAAAACTTATTTACAAGTTTCAATATTCGACACCACAGCTATGAAATACATTTCGGGTATATTGAAATTTTCAAATGCCAGTCAAGATAAGTCTGATAAAACGGCTTTGTTTTTAATTGAAGTCGACTCAAATTCACTCACAAAAATAGTAGAGATAAAAAGTGATTTATATACAATTGAATTTGAAGATTACTTAAGTCCTGACAAAATAGAATTCAAAGCGAATAAATTAAATAAACTAACGCTATATGTGGAACAATGTCGTCTTAAATTTTCATATCATCTTCATCCGGAATTACCAATTATGCTGAACGCTACTATAAAATCAATTTCAGGCGAAAAAATTGAATATAACCAACCCACAAATGAAATTAGGAATTACCCGAGTGGCAAATATTCTATTGAAATAAACTCAGTACCAATTAGTAAACACAACATAGAAATGAAATATCAAAGTATTTTCGAAATCCAACTTCCATTAGAAGGCAATCTTATTTTAAAAATATACAAAGGTGTTACTAATATTCAAGTTTCCACCCAAGCAAGTTATCCTAATAATATTATAGACTATATCGATTGGGAAGACGAGTCAATCTACCCTCTATCATTGCTCCCATTTCCTTATAAAATTTCTTGGACTAAAGATGGAATAAATAAAAAAGCAAATTTCAGAGTTAATTCAGGTAAACGAACCAAATTTATTTGTGATTAAAGCGAATATAACTACACTGAATTATTCGACTATTTACAAATTATCAATAATTTGAGTACTAATTTGATTTCTATAATTATAACTTCTGACTTAAAACAAACCAATTCAGAATTCTGTTTGAGGTATTTTAATTCATCTTTTAATGAAATATGAATTAGAACGATAAGTTTGATTTTCGTTTAGTTTCATTAGTTGATTCTCTATCTCCATGACATCCAAATATTTGATACCATCAATCTCAAAATTTGAAATAATATCATCCAATATCAGTCATAATCTAGTTGATTAGATCATGTTTCTCAATTCAAAAACATGTGAATTATGTAACTTTTAAAAAAAGTATATAATCAAATGCTGACAATATGCAACTACCTTTGATAGAGTTGCCAATAAGCACTTAGCATAAATTGAAACTCAATATAAAATACATGGTTAGTCCTCGCTGTCAAATGATGGTAAAGACTGAATTAAAAAAACTTGGTTTGCATTATATTGTGGTAGATCTGGGTGAAGTTGAAATCATGGAAACTCTTAGTGATGAACAAAGAGAAATTCTTAAATCATCACTAAAACTTCTTGGATTAGAATTAATGGATGATAAAAAAGCCATTCTTATTCAACGTATCAAAAATGTTATAATCGAAATGGTTCATCATAGTGATGAAATGCCTAATATTAAATTTTCGAATTATTTGAGTGAAAAACTTCATCATGATTATACTTATATGGCAAATCTATTTTCTGAAGTTCAAGGCACCACTATCGAACAATTTATAATCTCACACAAAATAGAACGAATAAAAGAACTGATTATGTATGACGAATTGAATCTAACTCAAATTTCATATAAAATGAATTATAGTAGCGTTGCGCATTTGTCAAATCAATTTAAAAAAGTAACTGGCTTAACTCCATCACATTTTAAAGGTTTAAAAGATAGACGACGTACAAGTTTAGATGAAGTAGGAAATAGCACGGCAACAAAAATTATGTAATGGCCAATCTGAATTTAATACCAGCAAATTACACTCTTAGCATGTTTGAGGCAAGTACAGAACCTCAAATCATACTGAGTATAGATTGTAAAATTACTGATGTGAATCAAGCAAGTTTAAACCTTATTGGACTATCAAAAGAAGAACTTATAGGCAATGACTTCACACAATACTTTACAGATTCTGAAAGCGCATGTCAAGCTTGTTTGCAGGCAATTGAAAAAAACTGTATCGTTGATTTTCCTCTAGCGTTAAAACATAAAAATGGATATATAACGGAAGTGCTTTATAACGCATCACGGTATAATGATATCAATGGAAATATTGTAGGAAGTTATGTGAATTTGAAGGTTGGCAAACAGCAAAATTACGATGATGAATTGCGAATTGTGAAACAAGAAAAAACTCATCAAACCCAAGAAAAAGAAGTAAGACCTGCAGAATTAGTGATTGCCAATTATGCAAGAAGTTTAATTGAAGCAAGCAGAGATCCACTTTTTACGATCACCAATAATGGCAAAATAACAGATATCAATGAAGCAACGCTAAATGCCACAGGCGTTACGCGAAATGATATCATTGACACTGATTTTTATCTTTACTTTACTAACCCAGAGAAAGCTAAGGAAGTGTGTAAAGAAATTTTTGAAAAAGGATATATTGCAAATTATCCATTAACCATTAAAGATAATCATTTAACCGAAGTTCTTTTTAATGGATCTGTTTATAAAAATGAATCTGGTAAAATATTGGGTGCTGTTTTAATTGCACGTGATATTACAGAAAGTAAAAGAATTGAGATTGAATTAACTGAAGCAAAAATATTTGCAGAACTCGCCGCCTGCATTGCCGAAAAAGCGCAGTCGAAAGCTGAGAGTGCTACTTTTATTGCTGAAAATGCTGTGAAAGCTAAGCAACAATTTTTGAGTAATATGAGTCATGAAATTCGAACGCCAATGAATGCCATTATTGGTTTTACAAAAGTGATTTTAAAAACCGATCTCACAGCCAAACAAAAAGAATACCTAACAGCAATTAAAATGAGTGGTGATGCACTTATTGTTTTAATTAATGACATCTTAGATTTAGCTAAAGTAGATGCAGGCAAAATGACTTTCGAACAATCTCCCTTTAAAATGTCATTATCTATTTCAGCAATGTTGCATTTATTTGAACCCAAAATAGAGGAGAAGAATTTAAGACTGATAAAAGTATACGACAATAAGATTCCAGAGGTTTTATTAGGTGATTCAGTTCGTTTACATCAAATAATTTTGAACCTAGTTAGTAATGCTGTGAAGTTTACTAATAAAGGTGAAATTATTGTGAGTGTCAAACTTATAAACGAAGATGAGAATAGTGCATATATTGAGTTCTCGGTAAAAGATACAGGTATTGGTATCTCACCTGAAAAAATTGATGAAATATTTGAAAATTTTCAACAAGCTAGTAGCGGAACTTCACGACTTTATGGAGGTACTGGTTTAGGATTAGCTATAGCCAAGCAATTGGTTGAAACACAAGGTGGCACTATGCATGTTGAAAGTGAATTAGATAAAGGAACCACCTTTAGTTTTACATTAAGGTTTGCAAAAACCTCAGCCCAAGCTTTACCTCAGATTACAACAATAGAAAATAATGTGCCTCTAAACGATATAAAAATTCTGGTAGTAGAAGACATTGCATTGAATCAACTTCTCATGAAAACTTTACTAGATGATTTTGGATTTGAATCGGATATTGCTGCCAATGGGAATATTGCAATTGAAAAAGTGAAGCATAAAATCTATGATATAATTCTTATGGATTTACAAATGCCTGAACTGAATGGATTTGAAGCCACAGAATATATTAGAAATACACTTCATTCACAAGTGCCCATTATTGCGCTCACCGCTGATGTAACCACGGTTGATCTTGCCAAATGTAAAGCAGTTGGCATGAACGACTATATCGCTAAGCCCGTTGATGAAAAACTTTTATTTACAAAAATTGTTAGCTTTATTCAGAAAAAGATAGATGAAAAAAAAGAGAATCCACTACATTTACCCGAAACAATTGAAGAGCTAGATCAATGTATTAACCTTAATTATTTACGTAATAGAACTAAATCAAATCCAGATATGATGTCTGAAATGATAAAAGCCTATCTTGACCAAACACCTCCATTGATAGCTGAAATGAAATCAAGTTTTGAAACAAAAAATTGGAAACAATTACATGCTTCGGTGCATAAAATGATTCCTTCATTTTCAATTATGGGCATGCACGAAAATTTTGAGAACATGGCAAAAAAAGTGCAAGAGTATGCACATATTCAAATGGAAAATAATAATCTTCATCTTTTAATTTCACAACTAGAACGCGCTTGTTTGCAAGCGTGTAAAGAGCTAACTTTAGAACTTAATAAATATAAATCAATTCAAAATGAGTAACACTCGCAAACAAATATTTTTAGTAGATGATGATGCAGTGTTTTTAAAATCTTTGCAGCTTGACTTTATGAATCAAACTGAATATGAAATTACAACCTTTGCCACAGGAGAAGAATGCATAAAAAATTTAACTCCACACCCTTCAGTTGTCGTTCTTGATTATCATTTAGATGGCATTACTCCGAATGCGATTAATGGCTTACAAACCTTAGATCATATTAAAGGTATCAATAAACATATTCCAGTAGTGATGCTATCTTCACAAGACAGTATTGAAATTGCCATTAACTGTATGCATCATCATGCATTTGATTATGTTGTAAAAAGTGAAACCGCTTTTATGCGTTTACAAAAAATTATTGCGAACATTTTATATTATCAAAAAATGGAAGTTGAGCTAGATTGGTATATGTCGCGCATGTAAAATTTTCAATGTTTATGTTAATACGATCTTCTATATAAAATATCATTGCGAGCAACGAGCAAAGTTTAATAGAAGCGCAAAGAGTATTTAAATAAATTCAGATTTTTAATGTGAATTCATAAAAATTCCTCGCAACGATCTATTAGTTAAGATCATTGCGAGGAATGAAACCATTATTTAATGGTGCTTAAAGAGGTTGTAAATACATTCAGATTTATGCAATAAAAAATAACTAAACACAGTATTTGCTGGTAATCTTGATCCTAATTATTAAAACCAAATTGTAAACAGCTTCTTATCTAGTATCTACCTAAATTTAAATGTACTTTGATTACTTCTTTATTGAATTTGACAATTGATACTATAGTTTCCGAATAAGTCGGTACCCGATTTTGTATTTTCATTACATCTTTCTTCAGCTCTTTGTCTGTTTTCTTTATAGGTATAAACCGAATAGTCATTCGTATTTGTTCCTGTGCCACTTGTATACGTTTTTGAACATTTACAAGTATAATCTTTCTTGCATGATGTCATAGAAAATGCTATGAATAAGAAAGCGCCTGCTGTTAAAATTAATCGTGATTTCATTTTATTTTTGTTTAAGTTAAAGAGCAAAGGTGTAACAATACATAAAATCTAGTGTTACATAATACTCTATATAAGTTACATGATATTTGGAATACCTATCTATATACAAAAGCCTACTCATCAATCAAACTTTATACAACACCATTCAAGAATAATACAAATCTTACCAAGTATTATATAAGTTTTTACTTAAGATTTATTCTAATCTTTGTAATGGTTTGAATGATTCAATACAAATGAAGTGGAGTAACGAGTAAGGTAAAAACCAAAAGATAAGGTTGATTTATTACCAAAGCAAGAACACCAAATAAATTCAAAATATTGATTAGAAAATAAATTCCCTTTTAAAATCAGACATACAATCTGAACATAAATAGATATAAACAACAACAAAACAAATATTAAAATATAAATCTCAATCAATTTACAAATCATGGAAGAAGGAAAAAAACTCGGTATATGGATGTGCCATTCAAGTGTACATGTTGTTGAGTATAACAGCGAACTAATAGAAGAACAAGAACAAAAGAGAATTGATGGAACAAATCAAATGGATACGAATATTGCCACCTCTCAAAATGAGTCATTTCATTTACAGACTGAATCATTTAAAAAACTTGGCATCGCCATTGAGAAATATGAAGAGGTTGTATTATTTGGACCAGTAGATACCAAAGTAGAGCTTTTGAAATTTTTAAAAGCCGATCCTAGATTTGATAAAATTAAAATCGAAATCAAGCAAACTAATATCATGAGTGAAGATCAACAAGAAGCTTATGTTGAGAAGTATTTCGCCAATGAGCCAGTTCAAACATTAAAATAAAAAAGTAAAATTGCAAATTCAATTCTC
>DAOOQH010000148.1:0-9154 GCA_035388625.1 Chitinophagaceae bacterium
ATCATGCTGTACATTGTACCAAAATTTATAATTATGAAGCAAACTTTATTCATTATGATGGGCTTATGCCTTGTTTTTAAGCTGAATGCTCAGGTGAGTTTTTCAGATAATTTTGATGCTTATACTGCAGGTTCATTGTTAGGACCTCAATCAACCACATGGTCGACTTGGGCTGGTGGTGGCGCTGCGGACGATATTAATGTATCTAATTCAGATGCGCATAGCGGTGCTAATTCGCTTTACTTTACCACAACAGCAGCAACTGGCGGCGGGCCAGCAGATATTTTATTGCCACTTGGCGGTTTGCACAATAAGGGTATGTTTAATTATACGCATTGGATGAAAGTAGCAACAAATAAAAAAGCCTATTTTAATTTTCAAGGAACAGCTACTGCAGGTGGAACCTATACAATGAATTTCACATTTGCAGCCAATGGTACTTTAAATATTGATGATGCATCAAAAGTGAGCTTAAGTACAACTTATCCTCAAGGCACTTGGTTTGAAATGAAATTACAAGCAAATTTAAATACAAATGATTGGGAACTTTTTATCAATGGTGTTTCGAAAGGGAAATTTCAAAATAGTTATTTTCAAATTGCTTCCGTTGATTATTACTCATCAGATAATACAAATTCTTTTTGGATTGATGATGTGAGTTATGATCATACACCATTTGTACTTCCTGCTACTAACGGCGCAATGGCTATTGTAGGCATTGATAATGGTATTGTGACTCAAAACCGCACAACTTCAGTTACTGTGCGAAATCTTGGTACCAATCCGATTACAAGTTTTGATTTATCGTTAAATGCTAACGGAAATACAACCAACCAATCTGTTACCGGCGTAAATATTGCATCTGGTGCTTCTTATGCATTGGCACTATCAAGCTCAGTTACTTTAATTTCTGGTTTAAATACATTTACAGCGACCATAAAAAATGTGAATGGTACACTAACGGACAATTACCCAGCTGATGACAGCAAGACCATTACATTTACTCCAATTACTGCGGGTAGTGATAAATTAGTGATTGGTGAAGAGGCAACTGGTACATGGTGTCAGTGGTGTCCTAGAGGTGCTGTTGCATTAAAAAATATGGATGATAAATATGCTGGTTTCTTTCAGGGCATTGCAGTGCATAATGGTGATCCAATGGAAGTGCCTGTATATGATTCAGGTATTGGAACAAAGATAAGTGGTTATCCGAGTGCTTTAACAGATCGCTTACCTAAAATCGATCCTTCAAATTTTGAAGCTGATTTTTTTACTAGAATTATTTTAACACCCGTTGTTAAAATTGAAAATGGCGCTAATTACAATGCAGGTAATGGCCAATTGGATGTTTCATTAAAAACTACTTTCAAATCAAATGCAACTGGCAATTACAGAGTATTATGTGTTTTAATTGAAGATAGTGTTAAGGGTACAGGATCAGGTTATAACCAAGCCAATGCTTATGCAGGCGGCGGTAATGGCGTAATGGGTGGTTACGAATTATTGCCATCATCAGTACCAGCTTCGCAAATGGTATACGATCATGTAGCTCGTGCTATTGCGCCTGATTTCTTTGGTATTCCAAATGCATATCCATCAAGTGTTACGGCCGGTAGTAGTTATTATCATAATTTTAATTTTAATATCTCAACTTGGAATAAAAATAAAATACATATCATCGGTATGGTAGTTGCCCCTGATGGAAAAATTGAAAATGCATCTTCAACAACAGTTGACAAAGCGGTTCAAAATGGATTTGTTTTAGGTAATGATGATTTAATTTCAAAACCTTCTATTTTATCTTTATATCCAAATCCAACCAACGAATTTGCTACATTGCTGATTAATACACAAAGCAATACCAAAGCAATTATTCATATTTGCGATATAAATGGAAAAACTATTTTTCAAGAGTCGAGAAATTTAGTGAATGGAAGTAATTCAATTCCCGTTTCTTTGAAAGGTTTAGCATCTGGTAATTATTTAGTCAATGCAATTATTGATAGTAAGGCTTACTCTTTGAAGTTAATTAAAGAATAAAAGATTTAGGATACATCATTTAGATCATAGATTGACTTAAGATCCAAAAAAAATCTTCAATGCAGAATAAAGTATGCTTTGAAGATTTTTTTTTATTCATCTTTGCACTTTAAACTTCAATTCATGCAATTAACACAATCTCCTTATATTTTATATTCTGATGGGCAAGGCAATATTTTTGAAGATACGAGCCTTTTTGCATTAGGTCGTTCCGGTTGGGATGCCATGCCTGTTGAATATGAAGATTGGATTCTATTACCAGATGGAGGCAATTTATATGAATTGCCAGGAAGACGTGGCATTGGACTTGATGTTGAAACTGGTGAAATGCGTTTATGCGAGAAGGGATGGGCTGTAGCTGCTTTTGTGCCACCTGCCTATACTGGTCTTTATTTAGCAGCTTATGAAACTGCCGCAGATGCGCCCACATTACCCTTGTTTTGTTATACCGCCGCAGCTTGGTATAATAATGAGTTTTATGTAACTGCTATCCGAATTGAAAAAGATATTCGTCAAGAAAAAAGTGGATATGATGATACAATAATTCAAGCTGGTGTTGCGAAATTTAGAGCGGCATATCCCACAAATCGGTTGGTACAACATTTAGCAGATACTTGCTGTAATACTTATCATTGTCCCGCAGCCCGAAATTTTTTTATTGGTCGATGGGAATGTCCTATTCCTTCATCACCTGCGTGCAACGCCAATTGCTTGGGATGTATTTCATTTCAACCTGAAGAGGAAACCATTGTATCATCACACGATCGATTGACTTTTAAACCAACCGCGCAAGAAATTGTTGAATATACAGTCCCGCATTTAGAAACTGCTCCGTACCCAATTATTAGCTGGGGGCAGGGTTGTGAAGGCGAACCCTTATTGATGTGGCAAACTATTAAAGAAAGTATCATTGAAATTCGAAAACATACTCAGAAAGGAAGTATCAATATCAATACCAATGGAAGTGATCCAAGGGCAGTAAAAGAATTAATGGATGTTGGATTAAATAGTATTCGTGTGAGTTTGAATTCGTTTCGCAAGGAAGTATATACTCCATATTATAGACCAAATAATTATCAATTAGAAGATATTGTTGAATCATTAAAAGTGGTCACTGACAATGGTGGTTGGGCTTCGATTAATTTTTTTGTTTTTCCAGGCATGACGGATAGTGTGGCTGAAGTAGATGCTCTTTTAAAAGCAATTGAATACACAAAATTAAATATGATTCAATGGCGAAATTTCAATATTGATCCTGATTGGTATTTAGGAAATATTGGGATGACAGATACGGGTGAATGTTATGGTGTACATCAAATGATGAATATTATAAAAGATGAATTTCCACATGTAAAATTTGGATATTTTAACCCACCGATTGAACGTATTAAAGGTAATTATGAAGAAGAATTTGCGCATTAAATCGCGATAGAATTCATTCAGCATTAAGTTCAATGCAAACTTTTAAAACAAAAACAGCGTCTGTTCGATTTATGAAAACATACTTAGTTTTACTTTTAGGATGCTCATGTTTTGTAATGAACGCAAAAGACCATCATAATCAAATTGGATTAGGCTTAGGTTCTATATGCTTTCAAACAAATTCTCCCTTAGACAGAAATTTATTTGAAATTCGATCGCCATTTTTTAATACAAGAAGCAATAATCGATCGTATCAAACGATTAATACATTGGTGACACCCAATCTTTATTTTTCGAAAAAAATAACACCCCATTTAATTGGTCGATTCAATGCCTCATATGCACAAACCGCTTATTTTATTGACTATACAGGTTGGATATTAGAACCAGGTGGCTTACATTCCAATAGAACCTACTATAACAATATCAACTATATAAAAAACATTTACTTTAATATTGGAGTTCAATATAATTTCAACTTTAAAAAAATAAAAATTTACCCTGCCATTGAGTATGGGGCCGATTTAAATTTTTATAAGGACAAAGCATATTATACAACCACCTCAAATATTTATCAGTCAAATATTGAAATAACCAAAAGCAATTACATTAATCACACAGTCAATTTATTATTGGGTATTGAATATCATTTTGGCAAACGAACTTCCATAAGTTATGAATTTGGTCTTTTTCAAAACTATTTTTCTCCCCTTGCTCGCTTATCGGTCAATTATGATTTTTAAACAATAATTTTTACTTAGATATAAATTTAGGATTAAATCATTGTCAATTTTCAAGTTTGAAATCTTATCCCTATCATTGTATAAATAATTGAAGCATTGAAAAAGATTGATATCCATACGCATATTATGCCCGAAAAAATTCCGAACTGGTTTGAAAAATTTGGATACGGCGATTTTATTCATCTTGAACATCATAAACCTTGTTGTGCAAAAATGATGAAGGGCGATAAATTTTTTCGTGAAATAGAAAGCAATTGTTGGGAGCCGAAAGATAGAATCATTGAAATGGACAATACAGATGTGGATGTACAAGTATTATCAACCATTCCGGTGCTTTTTAATTATTGGGCAAAACCTGAACATGGACTAGAAACCTCACGTTTTTTTAATGACCATATCGCTTCTTGTGTTGATTTATATCCGAAAAAATTTATTGGGCTTGGCACTGTTCCTTTACAAGATATTGATCTTTCTATTCGTGAGATGGAACGTATTGTGAAAGAATTAAAGATGCCCGGCATTGAAATTGGATCAAATATTAATCAACTCAATTTGAGTGATAAAAAATTTCATCCTTTTTGGGAAGCGGCCCAAGAATTGAATTGTAGCATCTTTGTTCATCCTTGGGAAATGATGGGTGAAAATGATATGATGAAATATTGGCTTCCTTGGCTTGTGGGTATGCCTGCCGAAACTTCTCGTGCTATTTGCAGTATGATATTTGGAGGTGTACTTGAAAAATACCCTAAACTGCGCGTTGCGTTTGCTCACGGTGGTGGCTCATTTCCTGCAACTGTTGGTCGTGTTGAACATGGATTTAAAGTACGCCCCGATTTATGTGCCATCGACAATGCCATCAATCCAAGAGAATATCTTGGAAAATTTTGGGTTGATAGTTTAGTACATGATGAAGATGCGTTTCATTTATTACATAAAGTAATTGGTAGTGATAAAATTTGTTGCGGTAGTGATTATCCTTTTCCATTAGGTGAATTACATCCTGGTGAATTAATTGAAAAATTAAATTTAGATGATCAAGTTAGAGCACAATTTTTAGCTAAAAATGCCTTAGCATGGCTTGGGATCAATGAGTAGAATTATTGTTTCAATGAAAAAAATCATTTCTATTGTTATTATTTTATTTGTTCATCATGCAATTCTGTTTGCCCAGAAAACAATTCTTGTACCTAAGCCAATTCATCTTGAAAAAGGGTTAAACTTTGATTTACTCATTCCAAAAGGATATCAAATTTCAGTGGCAGGCGAAAATTTAGGTCGTTTACGATTTATGGCTAAAAGTCCAGATGGTCGATTGTTTGCTACCGATATGATTAATTTGGAAGACAATAAAAAAGGAAAGATATATGTGTTTGATGATTGGAATGAGACGACCAAACGTTTTGAAAAAATAACTACTTATTTAGATAGTTTACATAATCCAAACCAAGTTGGCTTTTATTCATTCGGCGGACAAGATTTTATTTTTATTGCTGAAACTCACCAGCTATCTGCTTATACTTATTTTAAAGGAGATTTAAAACCAGCGGGCAAACAAAAAATATTAACCACCTTTCCTGATTATGGTTTGAGTTATAAATATGGTGGATGGCATTTGACTCGAAGTATAGCATTTAATAAAAATAAAATTTATATCAGTGTGGGTAGTAGTTGCAATTCTTGTATCGAAAAAGAAGAAATAAGAGCCACGATTGTAGAAATGAATCTTGATGGAAGCGATTTGAAATTTTATGCTAAGGGTTTGAGAAATAGTGTAGCCATTAAATGGATAAATCAAAAACTCTATGCCACTGCAATGGGTGAAGATTTGTTGGGACAAGATAAACCCGATGATTCATTTCTTCAGATTGATAAAGACAAGCATTACGGATGGCCTTATTATTATTACTATCGTTGCAAACCAATTGCAAAAGATAGTTTTACAAAATATCGAAAACAATTAAAAATTAGTCAACCACCCAATGCTTTAGGCGCATTTAAATCACATTCGGCACCACTTGGATTTGACTATTTTAAAAATTTCCGAGACCCGTTTTTGAAGAATAGTTTTCTTGTTTGCCTTCATGGAAGTACTAGTGTTTGGAGGCAACATGGCTATGAAATAGTGAAATGGGTGAAAGGAAATTATTCTGTTCCCGTAGTGAGCGGCTTTTTAAAAGGCAAAACAGATAAAGATAGGGTTGGAAGACCATGTGATATTTTAATGATGGATGAAACCTCATTTTATTTTACAGACGACTATAATGGCGTGCTATATTATGTTTGGAAGGAATAAGCTGGATGAAATTGTCTAATCTTTCATCGTCTGCAATCGTTTCAAAACTTTGAATAATAGCCTAAAACACAAGACTTAATACTATATTTGCACGCTAACACAGCATTTTACAAACACATGGGATTATTTGATAAGCTTTTTAAGCGCAATAAAGAACAAGAAGTAGCTAAAGAAACTCTTGACAAAGGTTTAGAAAAAACCAAAGAAAGTTTTTTTTCCAAGATAACGAAAGCCGTAGCAGGTAAATCTGTTGTGGATGCTGAGGTACTTGATTCAGTTGAAGATGCTCTTATTATGGCTGATGTAGGTGTAACAACTACCATCGAAATTATTAAACGAATTGAAGATCGAGTTGCAAAAGATAAGTATCTCGGTACCTCTGAATTGAACAGGATTTTGCAAGAAGAAATGGCTAATCTCTTAGCTGATGCACCTTCGCAAGAATATCAAAATTTTAATCTGCCTGCTGGTCACAAACCTCATGTTATTTTAGTGGTTGGGGTAAATGGTGTAGGTAAAACTACTACCATAGGAAAATTAGCATATAATTTTAAGCGAACTGGGAAAGATGTTTTATTAGGTGCTGCGGATACATTTAGAGCAGCCGCAGTCAATCAACTAACCATTTGGAGTGAGCGTGTTGGAGTCGCGATTGTTAAAAAAGAGCAAGGCAGTGATCCGGCATCAGTGGCCTTTGATAGTGTAAACAGCGGTGTTGCGAAAGGAGCAGATGTGATTATCATTGATACAGCAGGCCGATTACATAATAAAGCTCATTTGATGGATGAACTCAATAAAATTAAACGAGTGATTCAAAAAGTAATTCCGGATGCACCACATGAAGTTTTATTGGTATTAGATGGTAGCACTGGGCAAAATGCGTTAGAGCAAGCCAAACAATTTATGCAAACAACCGACGTTACTTCATTAGCCATTACAAAATTAGATGGTACTGCAAAAGGAGGAGTGGTTTTAGCCATTGCGCATCAATTTAAAATTCCAGTTAAATATGTAGGTGTTGGCGAAAAAATGGAAGATCTCCAAGTGTTTAATAAATATGAATTTGTAGATAGTTTATTTAGTTTGAAATAATAAAATATCATCCTTACTATGAAACAAATTATAAGTGCAATCGCATTCTTACTTTTATGTACTACTCAAAACCAAGCTGCAATTTGGTATGTAAATTTATCAGCAACTGGCACCAATTCAGGTACAAGCTGGGCAAATGCATGCACTGATATTGGTTCGGCATTAAGTAATTCAAATGCAGGTGATGAAATTTGGGTTGCTGCTGGTACCTATAAACCAAGTGCCTCCAATCAAACTGTATACTACGACCTAAAAGCTGATGTGGCTATCTATGGGGGGTTTAACGGAACTGAGACAGTTATAAGTCAACGAAATTTTACTACAAACGCGACTACGATTAGTGGAGATATTGGCACACCTGGATTTCCAAATGATAATACTTACCATTTATTTAAAGCTACTAATTTAAATGTTGTAGCAACCGTTGATGGTTTTCGAATTAGAGATGGTGTTGCTTATTATCTGGGATTGCCACATACATTCGGTTATCAAGGTGGCGCGGCCGTTATTTCAAATAGCCAAGTAAAATTTGCAAATTGCAATTTTAATAATAGTACGGCTCAGGCTGGTGGCGCAATTTATGCAACCTCATCAACATTAACAATTGACAAATGTACCTTTAGAGGCAATAGTGCATCCTTTACAAATGGAGGTGCAATTTATTCTCAATCTTCAAATTTGAATATTACGCGAACCAATTTTATTTCGAATAGCACCACGGCAGGCGCCGGTCCAGCAGATGGAGGCGGAATTTATATTGGTAGCGGTACTACGCCATCAACAATAAATATTGATCGCTGTTTGTTTACAAATAATTCTACAACCCATATGGGTAGCTGTATTAAAGCTTTTGCCTATAACGGTGTAATTGACATTACAAATTGTATCATGGTTGGGAATTATAGTAAATATGGTTCAGTAGTTGAGTTGATAGGCACTAGTTCACCTTCACTTCCATCAACCGCCCATATTAGTAGTTGTACTATGACTATGAATTCTGCTGATACAAGTTCTCTTACATATCATCCAATTCAACTAAGCGCAACATCAAAAAAAGTGGAGAACTCAATTCTTTGGAATAATACATCCACTACACAATTGGACACAGGTTATATTGTAAAAAATTGTTTAGTTGAGGGTGGATATTCAACCGGTACAAATATTCTTGATCTGAATCCAAATTTTATAAATCCACCTCTATTTAATAATCTTCCTTTTATTGGTAATCTTCCTGATTATCGTTTAAATTTATTATCACCCGCAATCAATGTTGGAGATAATGCCTTTGCCTTAGCAACACTTGATATCAATGATAGTGTTCGTATTCAAAATACAACTGTTGATTTAGGTGCAATTGAAAATGCGCATTGTACTTTTCCATTGAACTTAAATGTAACGCCTAACGATACGCTTTGTGCTGGACAAGTTGCAACTATCACCGCTAGTGGAGGTCATTTGTTTTCGTGGAGCACAGGTTCAAACACCAATAGTATAAATGTATCTATAAGTGGCAATTATAGTTTAATAGCTGTTGATACCATCACACAATGTAGAGGGAATAATA
>DAOOQH010000149.1:0-9132 GCA_035388625.1 Chitinophagaceae bacterium
GCAAAAAAGTGGATTGACTTTATTTCTTGGATCTTATCCAATTACACCAGCTTCTGATATTTTGCATGATTTAAGTAAATATAAAAATTACAATGTCATCACATATCAAGCTGAAGATGAAATTGCTGCCATTACATCAGCCATAGGTGCATCTTATGGAGGTACATTTGGCATTACAACAACTTCTGGTCCGGGTATGGCAATAAAGGCTGAGGCGATGGGACTTGCAGTTATGCTTGAAATTCCTTTGTTGATTATTAATATTCAACGTGGTGGACCATCCACTGGTTTGCCTACAAAAACTGAACAAAGTGATTTAATGCAAGCTTATTATGGTAGAAATGGAGAATGTCCGATGCCTATTATTTCAGCAAGCACACCAACCGATTGTTTTGATGCTGTAATTGAAGCCGCCAGAATTTCAATTCAACATATGACCCCAGTTATCTTCTTGAGTGATGGATATATTGCGAATGGTGCTGAACCATGGAAATTTCCAAAAGCAAGTGATATTCCTGAAATTAAGGTTAGTTTCAAAACCAGCTTAAATGAGGGTGAAGAAAAATTAATGCCTTATCAACGAGATGAAAAATTAGCACGTCCTTGGATCATCCCTGGTGTCGCTGGTTTGGAACATAGAATTGGTGGACTTGAAAAACAAGATATTACCGGTAATGTGAGCTATGATAGCGACAATCATGAACATATGGTAAAAACACGTCAAGCTAAAGTTGATAAAATTGCAGACTATATTCCTTTACAAACCATTAATGTTGGTGCAGATGAAGGAGATTTATTAGTTTTAGGATGGGGATCTACATCAGGTGTTATTAAAACAGTTGTTCAACAATTAGTAAAACAAGGTCATAGTGTTTCACACTGCCATTTAAGATATATCAAACCATTTCCTAAAAATCTAGGCGATTTACTCAAACGATTTAAAAAAGTTGTGATACCAGAAATAAATAATGGACAACTTATTAAAATTATTCGTGCTGAATATTTAGTTGATGCAATCGGTTATAATAAAATTAAAGGTGTTCCAATTACACAAGATGAATTGCAGAACTTCTTATTAGACAATTTAAAATAACCTCGTTTTAAAAAATAATACATTGAATAAACAAAGTCTTATCGTTTTATGCCTGATGGTAATAGTTTCTGTTGTTGGCTGTAAATCTTCAAAAAAGAAAAGGCAATCTTATTTACAAAGTGCTTATATTGAACTAAAAGATTCATTACCAGAAGCAGATGTATCAATATTAAGGGATAGTATTAAAGTAATTTTTCCTGATAATATTATGTTCAACATTAATGAGTCAGAAATAATTGAACCGTTTGTTGCCAAAATATTTCGGTTTGCTCAAATTCTTAATAAATATTCAAAAACCAATATTCTAATAACTGGACATACAGATGATTCAGGAACGGAGGAATTCAATTCTAAACTTTCGGGTGATAGAGCAATGCGTGTAAAAGAAAAATTAACTTCACTAAAAGTACAGCCTGATCGAATTTTTACTTGGGGCATTGGATCCAAGTCTCCTATATTGCCCAATACAACTATTGAAGGACGCGCAAAGAACCGAAGAGTTGAATTTATAATTTTATATAATTCTAAAGAAAATGATGATTAATAAATTGCCCCGTTTTGTTTACTCCTATTCAGTAGTTTTAACCATCGTATTATTTTCATCTTGCTACTCGTATGGTCCAATTCATGAGC
This sequence comes from Chitinophagaceae bacterium, assembly GCA_035388625.1. Classification (GTDB taxonomy): domain Bacteria; phylum Bacteroidota; class Bacteroidia; order Chitinophagales; family Chitinophagaceae; genus OLB11. The sequence continues at coordinate 1,727 of DAOOQH010000149.1, forward strand.
CATATGAACGTAAAAAAATAACACCTCCACCACCCATAACAAAAAGAGTTGGCACTCCGCTTACCAAATCGGAGTACATGCAAAAGACCTATAATGATATAAAAAACACCTTAACTGAAGCTGAGGTTAAATTGGTTGAGGATAGTATTAAAGTACTTTTCCCTTCAAATATTGTTTATGAGAAAAATGCACTCTTACCAATCTCGCAGTATGAATCGCCTTTAGCTAAATTTAGCGAACTTCTTAAAAAATATTACAAAACTGAAATACTTGTCTCAGGACATACAGATAATACTGGAGACAAGACAAAGAATAAAGAAATATCTAGACTAAGAGCAAAAAATATTGTTAGCATCCTAATTCAGAATGGTATTAAAAATAATAGATTAGAATCAATGGGTTTAGGTGATTTACTACCAATTGCAACCAATGACACTGATGAAGGAAGGAATTTAAATCGAAGGGTTGAGTTTGTTGTACTTTATCGTGATTAAGAACAAAGATTAAAATCAAATGACTTTAGTTTGAAATTTTCTTTTTTTGATATATTCATCTTGAAAATTGGATGATGATCTATAAAAAATTATTTGATTCAAGCCTACAGTATACATTTGACATTTAAATGGATACCTAGTTGGATGAAGGCTTCGATATAGAAAATTTGTATTCTCTTCATCAAAAAAAGGTGTACAATATCGCCTTAAACCTTGTTCAAAGTATTGAGGATGCAGAAGATATTACCCAAGAAGTATTTCTAGAAATCCATAGATCAATTCACAATTTTAATCATCAATCAATGATTACAACTTGGATCTATCGTATAGCGGTTAATAAAAGTTTAGATTTAATCAAATCAAAAAAAACTAAAAAACGCTTTGCATTTATAACCCAATTATTCCATCCTCAAACTGGCGAACAACTTTATGACATAGGTAGTTTTATTCATCCAGGTATTGATATGGAACGAAAAGAAGAAAGTCGATTTTTATATCATGCAATCAACAAACTCAATGAAAATCAAAAAACGGCTTATACACTTTCTCAAATACAACATTTTTCACAAAAAGAAATTTCTTCTATAATGAATTTGAGTGAGAAAGCAATTGAATCATTGATACAACGTGCCAAAGCAAATCTGCGAATCCAATTAAGCAATATCTATACAAAACGAAGGAAATAAAATAAACTATCGTCAAAAACTAATGAAATGAAAGAACAAAACTGGATAGAATCAATTTTAAAAACAACACAATACATTCAAGAGGTTGATGCCCATCCTCGTCTTATTCATCAATTTAGGGAAAAAATACGTGCGGATATAAATAATGAAACAATTGAAAATTCATTATCTTTCAAATGGGTTGCTGCTGCTATGTTATTAGTTCTTCTAAATATTTCAGCCATTATTTATCATACGCAACACTATGTTGAAAAAGGAATATCTAAACAAAAAAAACAGTTGAACCAATTTGATAATAGCACAACTTATAATTATTAAAATATGAAGACTTTATCATTAAAATTTTGGCGAAGCTTATCATTTATATTGATAGTTATAAATGTAGGCATCTTGATACTCTTACTTAATCAATCTTCTCCAATATTTAAACTTCGACATCCGCACGAAGGAGGACCAGGTAAGTTTATTGTGGAGAAATTAAAATTGAACACCGAACAAATTGATCAATTCGAAATCCTTAAAAAATCACATCAAAAATCGATGAGGGATTTAAATCAAGAAGGTAAATATTTACGCGAAGTTTATTTTAGTGGACTAAAATCTAACCAAGTCAATCATCAATCTGATTCAGTGCTTAATTTAATTTTAGAAAATCAAAAACAAAAAGAACAAGTCACCTTTAACCATTTCCGTGAAGTAAAAAATATTTGCAACGAAACTCAAAAAACAATATTCGACACAATCCTAAATGAAATATTGGCTCAACTAAAATCTTTTACACCACCACCACCTCAAAGATAATAATAGAGCAATATCCTTATTTAGTTTCATTTTAGAATAAATTAGAGTAAAAGATAATGAATAAAAATGCTCAAAATACCACCCAATAAATGATTCTCAAGAAATGAAAATGTATAGAATTGAGACTAATAAAAAAACAAATAAATTTAAAAAGAGAAGGCGGTTGAAATTAATATCAGTATCTGCACTTCTTATCGCAACTATTAGTATTCTATCATTTGCTCCTATTACAATCACGAAAACAAAATTCACTTATCCATCTGGATGGCCTCAACCTCGTTACAATTTCAAAACTCATCCTTTAAGCGAAGAAGGGTTTCAATTAGGTCGAAAATTATTTTATGATCCCATTTTATCGAAAGACAGTACCATTTCCTGTTCATCCTGTCATTTACAAGCAACTGGTTTTACTCATGTCGATCATTCGTTGAGTCATGGTATTAATGGATTAATTGGTTCAAGAAATTCGTCAACTATAATGAACCTTGCTTGGAATCAATTTTTTATGTGGGATGGTGGTGTAAATCATATTGAAGTACTTGCACTTGCACCTATTACCAATCCTTTAGAGATGGATGAAACTATGACTCATGTCGTTCAAAAATTAAACTCATCTAAGTTTTATCGGCAAAAATTTCAAGAACTTTATAACGACTCAGTTATAACTGGCCAGCATCTTTTATTAGCTATCACTCAATTTATCATTCAATTCAATACATTCAATTCAAAATATGATAAAGTCATGCGTCATGAAATTGGTATTGAATTTACTCAACAAGAATTGAATGGATTAAAACTATTTAGAGCAAATTGCGCATCTTGCCACACTGAACCTTTATTTACAAATGGCAATTTTGAGAATAATGGTCTACCCTTAGATACAAGCTTAGGAGATATTGGTAGAATGAAAATAACTCAACTCAAACAAGATTCTTTAAAATTTAAAGTTCCAACATTACGCAATATTCAGTTTACACAACCTTATATGCATGATGGCCGATTTAAAAAACTTCCAGAAGTGATTAATCACTATACTATTGAAAAAGAAATTTCTCCAACATTATCAAATAAATTAGCGCGTCCAATTAAATTAAATCCGAATGAAAAAATAGACCTCATCGCATTTTTATATACACTCACTGACAAGGAATTTCTTTTCAATCCAAGATATGGATATCCCAAGCCATAATATTCATTTGAAATTTATATCATAGGATCTGTACGAAAATAAATATTTTCAAATCATGCGAAGGAAGTCTTTATTACCTTCGTCTAAACCAAAAAATAAAACGTAAAATGAAAAAACTAATTCTTATCCTTTTTACAATTCTCCTAAATCAAACAATTTTCGCCCAAGGACCTGCAGTCACTTCGTGGCTTAGAAATACATCAGGCATTACTGGCAGGCATTATGCAGCAGGAAATTCAACTCCGATTCCTGAATCTACTTTAGCCAATGTTCAAACTGTTCAATATTCAGCAAATTCGGTTTATATAAGCACTCAGGGTATCCCAGCTTATATTACTGGCCCCTTTCTTGATGGAAATCCATCTTTAGCAACTGCACAAAATGCGATTTTTAAAATGACTTTAAATCCAATCCAAAATACTGGCACTCCAAGCCCAACTACTGGAGGAAATATTGGTTTATTTATAAACGGAGTCGCTTTATTTGACTACCGCGATGGCGTTTCATGGAAATTTTCTACAGGCGCATTAGCAGGTGGACCATTAATGGGTATGGGCGATAATGTTTGGAATAGAGATGCTGTGGTGGGTGAGAGATTAGGTTTTGACTGTTCTAAAGCGCATCCAGCTATGGGTAATTATCATCATCACCAAAACCCAAGCGCATTTAATTTAGACAAAGTTGTGATTTCAACAGTTTGTGATTTATATGCTTCAGATGGCCTTTATGTAATGGATTCAAATTCGCACTCACCTTTAATTGGCTATGCTTATGATGGATTTCCAATTTATGGAGCCTATGCATACAAAAATAGTGATGGCACTGGTGGCATTACTCGAATGAAATCAAGTTATAACTTAAGAAGTATTTCAGTAAGAACAAATTATGCTGATGGAACACCTGTCACCAATGGACCTCCTGTAAGCGCGACATATCCATTAGGATACTTTAGAGAAGATTATGAATATATACCAACAAGCGCTTCAACACCTGATTTTTTAGATGAGCATAATGGCCGTTTTTGTATTACACCTGAATATCCAGCAGGTATCTATTGCTATTTCACCACAGTAGATGCGAATCAAAATTCAGCTTATCCATATGCGGTAGGCCCAACATTTTATGGCGTAAAAAATTCTTCAAAAGTGACCTCAATATCTGAGCCAACCGCTTTTTATAGTCCAAGTGCTCTTACTGGCATTCTTGAAACAATTGGCTTACAAGTTTATCCCAATCCAATTTCAGATTTAATTATGATACAATCAAATGAATTACTAAAATCGAATTTAATTGTTGAATTAATGAATACAAATGGTCAAATAGTGATGAGTACAGATTTTTATCAAGGCACAACAATCTGTCATCTAGAAACATCAACACTATATGACGGCATTTACTTTGTTCGTATTACAGATGGTATTGCTCAAAAATCTTATAAAGTACTAATAAAACACTAGTCAACACGACACCATCATCTTTGTATTGGACACAAAAAAAGAGGTTGAATATCAACCTCTTTTTAAATATCATGTTAGGGTAATTTATTTACCTCCACCCATTTTTGGTTTACCATTACCAATTTTTGTTTCGTCAACCTTTCCTTTTTCATCTTTTGTACCACCCATTTTTGGTTTGCCATTTCCAACTTCGTTTGGATTTGAATTTCCACCCATTTTAGGTTTACCATTACCAATTGTAGGTTTTGGAGGAGCTGGTGGTGGAGGCGGAGGTGTTTTTACTGTTTTTGGTTTTGGAGGAGCTGGAGCCGCAACTGGTTTTGGCGCCGCTTTTTTAGCAGATGTTTTTGCTATTATACTATCAGCTTGCATTTGAGCTGCTTGCATGATTCGAGTATTACAATCAGCATTTAATTGTTCTGTAGCAGCTTTCACTTTAGCTTCTACTTGTGTATCTAATTCAGCTTGAGTTGGACCTTTAGGTTCAGTATTACATGCTACAAACAATAATCCAGTTAAAGCAGGTACTAATATATATTTTAAATTTTTCATTTTGTTTATTTAAGAGTTTTAAAAATTATTGAGCAGCGTTCGCCATTTGAGTAGCATGAACAATAGAATCAGCCATAGCCTTAACTTCTGTAGCCATACGAGTTTCACAATCAGAAGTTGATTTTGCAGTAGCTTCTTCAATTTTTGTAGCAGCTAACGAATCAACTTTCGCTTGCACTGCACTTGGATCCATTTGGGCCTGTTCGCCACATGATTGCACTGTTGCTACTGAGATAAGCAAGATTGCACTTAAGATAATTTTACGCATTGTTATTTATTTTTAATTTTGGCCAAATGTATACACAAAGTGATTGAATAGTGTACACTTTAATAAAGACTAACAATTTTTTAAGCATTTTTTACTCCGCAAAAAGTTCAAACCAATCTAGTTTGAACTCATCATTTTTCGAGTATGAATCAGTATTTTATTGTTTAAAAAATCAGTTGTTGCGAATAAATATGTATTCCCACCATCTTTCAAACATAGTTTTTTTCTTAGATCAGCTACACTACCTGGAAAATTACGAATCGTCAAATTTGCCTTCATATCAGGTATTAATTCTTGAAGTTTCCTTTTATCTAATTGCAGAACATTTAAAACTTCAAAGCTTCTTCCTTGAAAATTTTTAATACTTTGTTCCGAAGTATACAGATGTGAATTCATATGTAACTTATAAAAATTAAACTCATCACAAATTGATTTAAAGCATCCAGCCTTCATGATAGCAGCGTTTGGCTCATACAAATACTTTTTCACTTCACTCAAATTAGAGATGGCTAGTCTCTCACCATCATTCCAAAATGAGAGCTTATCTACTGAATTCTCTTTTAAATGAATCGCATGAATCTGATAGTCACCTATATAGTTTTTTTCAAGATGAAAAAGCAATTCTTTACATTCATTTTCGATCGCTACAACATACACATTTCGAACATATTTTAACTGATGGCATGCAAGGTTGATATCAAGTAAAGGAGACGTTTTAATTAGAATATGATCAGTAAATTCAAATATTCGCTCTTGCAATTGAATGATATTAGGTTCACAATCTTCAAGTCGAACAATTTTTCCCCCATGTTTATCTCTTCGTGCTGGATCAATAAAAACTAGGTCTGATTTTTCATTCATAGAATTTACAAAATCCTCCGCATGCAAGCCTATGCCAAATTCTACGTTGAGCTGATTAAGTAGCGCAAAATTGTGTGCACTTATTGTAGCCAATTCAATATTTTGTTCAATAATAATTCCTTTTTGAAATTGCTTTGCGAAGTAGAGACTATCCACTCCCATCCCACCCGTTAAATCTACAAATTTTTTTCCTTGAAATAATGAGGCTTTAAACTTAGCTGCCTCCTCAGAGGATGATTGCTCAACACTTAACGATGTCGGATAAAAAACATCAGGATGCTGATATAAGCTCGGGAATTTTTGTTTGGCTTGTTGTCGAAGAAATATTTGTTGAACCAGCCTTTCATATTGTTCACGCGGGTTAGACTTAAATATCGAAAGAACATCCTCATTTTTTATATCATGATTCAATTTCATAAACTCTTTTTCAGCTTTGGAAAAAGAAAATGATTTTTGAAATTGTGGAGGTGTCAGCTGAATCATGTTGGGGTGTAAAAATAAAGATTGTATTTAGAATTATTTTATTGAATTCTATGACCAAAGTAAATATTAAATCTTGATGGAATACAATGACATCAATTGATAAAAAACTACATCTTGTCATCAGACACAAATTGTATACAATTTAAGCAAGCCTGAAATGATTCATAACACTTTTAATTTCATTTATATTTGAATGTCATTATAATTGAGTGATTACATTTTGTCCCTAAAAAAACAGACTAACATGCCTGATAAAAAAGAAATCAACGGATACCCATTCATCTCTTACAGTAAAAAAGAACTATCAACTTTTGAAATAGTAGATTCAACAAAATCATTTTATCAATTCATGAATACTCGTCGCAGTATACGAGAATTTAGTAATCGTGCCATTGAGAAAGAGGTGATTACCAATATTATTCTTACCGCTTCTACTGCACCAAGTGGCGCTCATAAACAACCTTGGACATTTTGTGTGATAAGTAATCCAGCCATCAAAAAGAAAATTAGGATAGCTGCTGAAGAGGAAGAAAAGAAAAGTTATAACGAAAGAATGAGTGATGAATGGTTGAAAGATTTAGCTCCTCTTGGAACAGATTGGCAAAAACCTTTTTT